>JAEZMP010000691.1 GCA_023442215.1 Pseudomonadota bacterium | reverse complement strand
TCAAGACCACCACGATCTACGTCACCCACGACCAGATCGAGGCCATGACCATGGCCGACAAGATCGTCGTGATGCACGACGGCATCGTGGAGCAGATCGGCGCCCCGCTCGAACTCTACGACCGGCCGGCGAACCTGTTCGTCGCCGGCTTCATCGGCTCGCCCGCGATGAACTTCATCGAGGGACGGCTGGCGCTCGACGGCGGTGCTCCGGCATTCGTAGCGGGCGACGGGCTGCGTCTGCCGCTGCCGAAGGTGCCCGCCGGCGGCAGAGACGGGCAGGCGGTGGTCTACGGCATCCGCCCCGAGCATCTCGTGCTCGATCCCGGCGGCATCCAGGCGACCGTCTCGGTGCTGGAGCCGACCGGATCGGAGACGCAGGTCTTCATGAAGCTCGGCGCCGCCGACATCGTCGGCGTGTTCCGGGACCGCATCAGCGTCGCGCCTGGCAGCGCGCTCGGCGTGCTGCCGGACACGGCCCAGGCGCACATCTTCGACAAGGCAACGGGCCAGCGGCTCTGAAGGCCGGGGCCGGGCGGGCGTCGCCGTCGGCGGCAGCGCTCCCGGTCCGCAGGGCACGCGTCCCCGTCCGGATCGAGGCATCCGGCCGTCAGACGCGTTCTCGCCGCTGAAAAAGACCCGAATGGAGGAAACGGCTTTGTACTGGGACAAATTGAGGCTCGACGGCCGGGTCGCGGTCGTCACCGGCGGCGGCCAGGGCATCGGCCTCGCCTGCGCTGAGGCGCTGGCGGAGACCGGCGCGAAGGTCGTCATCGCCGACATCAATCCCGCCACGGCGGAAAAGGGCCTCGCCGCGCTCGCGGCCAAGGGGCATACGGCCGACAGCATCACGCTCGATGTCACGAACTCGAAGGCCGTGACCGCGGCCGCCGACGAGATCGCCGCCCGTCACGGCCGCATCGACATTCTCGTCGCCAATGCCGGCATCGGCGGCGCCGGAGCGGGCGCGGAAGACACGTCCGACGAGGACTGGCTGCGCGTCAACAACGTCAACTATAATGGCGTGTTCTGGTGCAACCGTGCCTTCGGCCGCCACATGCTCGCGGCCGGCCGCGGCGCCATCGTCAATATCGGCTCGATCTCCGGCTTCATCATCAACCGGCCGCAGATGCAGTCGCACTACAACGCCTCGAAGGCGGCCGTGCATCACCTGACGCGTTCGCTTGCCGCCGAATGGGCCGGCCGCGGCGTGCGGGTCAACGCGGTCGCGCCGACCTATATCGAGACGCCGCTCACGATCTATGCCAAGGAAACGCCGGGCATGGTGGACGTCTGGCTGCGCGACACCCCCATGGGACGCCTCGGCCAGCCGGACGAGATCGCGTCCGTCGTGCAATTCCTCGTCTCCGACGCGGCGAGCCTGATGACGGGCTCGGTCGTGGTCGCGGACGGCGGCTTTACGTGCTGGTGAGGAAACGAACATGGATTTTACGGGCAAGACCATTCTCGTCACGGGTGCCGGCAAGGGCATCGGCCGTGCGATCGCGAAGCTCGCCGCCGCCCGCGGAGCCTCCGTCGTGGCGATGACGCGCACCGCATCGGATCTCGAAAGCCTGGAGGCCGAAATCGGCTGCCGCTCCATCGTGGTCGATCTCTCGGATGCGGCGGCGACCCGGGCGGCCGCACGTGAGGCGATGCCGGTCGACTATCTCGTCAACAATGCCGGCACGACGGCGCTCGATTCCGTGCTCGACGTCAGCGCGGAAACCTTCGATCTCCTCTACGCCGTCAACACCCGCGCCCCGCTGATCCTGGCGCAGGAATACGCCAAGGATCGCATCGCCAAGGGTCTCGGCGGCGCCATCGTCAACGTGTCGTCGATCTCGTCGTTCATCGGCTTCGCCGACCACGCCGCCTATTGCGCCACCAAGGGTGCGCTTGATGCAATGACGCGGGTGATGGCCAACGAGCTCGGCCGCAAGGGCATCCGCGTCAACGCGGTCAACCCGACGGTGACGCTGACCCCGATGGCCGTCAAGGCGTGGAGCGATCCCGACAAGGCCGGCGGCATGCTCTCGCGCATCCCGCTCGGCCGGTTCGCCGAGCCCAACGAGGTGGCGGAGGTGATCCTCTACCTGCTTGGCGACGGTGCCGCGATGGTGAACGGCGTCACGATGCCGGTCGACGGCGGCTTCATGTCGGATTGATGCCGGGCGTCTGCCCGATCGTGCGCCGCAAGGCCTCGAACGAGAACAGCCCAACCGGCAGCGCGGTGCCGCCATCAAGGGCGAGGTCCGCAAGGATCTCGCCGACCACGCTGGCGAACTTGTAGCCGTGGCCGGAGCACGGCGAGGCCGCGACGATATTGGTCTCGCCGGGCACGAGGTCGAGCAGGAAGTTCTCCCCGGGCAAAAGCGTGTAGCGGCAGGTCGAGGTCGCGACGCGCACGCCGGCCGCGCCGGGCACACGACGGGCGACGAAGTCCTCCAGCACCGCCGTATCGCGGTCGTCAACCGCCGGGTTCGGCCGGTCCGGATCGATCTCTTCGAAGAAGTGGCAGTGCTTGCCGACCTTCACGCCGTCGCGGCCGATGACCGGGAAGCCGAAGAACGAGCCGGCCTCGCCTTCATCGCGCAGGAACACCGGCATTCGGCCGAGCACCGTCGCGAAGCTGTCGCGCGGCTGGAACCATGCGACAACCTGCTTGATCGGCTTCGCCACCCCCTTCAGCGAGGGCACCAGTTCCGCGATCCACGGACCTGTGGCGACCACGACCTTGCGAGCCCGGACGCGACCGAGTTCGGACACGACCGTGACGACGCCGCCGCCCGGCTCGATCGCGGTCACCCGCTCGCCGAACCGCAACACCGCGCCGTCCCGCGCCGCGCACTTGAGGTGCGCCATCACGGCGGCTTCCGGGCGCAGGTAGCCGCCCTCCGGCTCCAGCAGCGCCACCTCGTCGTCGTCGAGGGCGAACGCCGGGAACCGGGCCCGCACCTCATCCGCCCCGAACACGGTGAAGGGAAGGCCGTGCAGTTCGCAGGCCTGTCGCGAGCCGCTGACGATGGGGCTGTCCGGCCGGCCGAACTGCAGCACGCCGGTGACCGTCAGCAGGTCCTCCCGCACCCGCGCTTCCAGCGCGCGCCAGTTGGCATAGGCGCGGCGCAGCAGCGGCACATAGGCCGGGTCCTCGAAATAGCCGAGCCGGATGATGCGGCTGTCGCCGTGAGACGAGCCGAGTTCGTGCGCCGGGTAGAACGCCTCGATGCCGACCACACTCTGGCCGCGTGCCGCGATATGGGCAGCGGCCGCCGCCCCCATGGCGCCGAGGCCGATCACCGCGACATCGAACTGAGCCGTCATATCCTGTCTCCTGCCCGTATCCGTGGGGACGGGGCGATTTCCGCTTCACTATCCGCTTCAGCCACCGCGTGCCGAGGGTTTGCCCCGCCTGCGGCCGTAAGCCAAGTCCCGGTATCGGAAGTCCCGGCTACACAAGTCCCGGCAGCGCGAGTCCGGTCGCGAGAATGAGCCGGCCGGCGCGCACCAGCCCGGCCGCCTCTGCTATATCGGGCGCGAAGAACCGGTCCTCGATCAGCGTCGGCACCACCTCCCGCACCGCATCCCGGACGCGCTCCAGCGCTGGGCTTGAGGCGAGGGGCGCGTGGAAATCGCACCCCTGCGCGGCGGCGAGCAGTTCGATGGCGACGACCTGCACCACGTTCTCCGCCATCGGCAGCAGGCGCCGGGCGCCGTGGGTCGCCATCGAGACATGGTCTTCCTGGTTCGCCGAGGTCGGGATGGAATCGACGCTCGCCGGATGGGCCTTCTGCTTGTTCTCCGAGACCAGCGCCGCGGCGGTGACCTGCGGGATCATGAAGCCCGAGTTCAGCCCCGGCTGCGGCGTCAGGAATGCCGGCAAGCCGGAGAGCGCCGGATCGACCAGCATCGCGATCCGCCGCTCGGTGATGGAGCCGATCTCGCACAGCGCGAGCGCGATCATGTCGGCGGCGAACGCAACCGGCTCGGCATGGAAATTGCCACCGGAGATGACGTCGCCCTCTTCCGGAAACACCAGCGGATTGTCCGAGACCGCGTTCGCCTCCACGCCGAGCGTGGTCGCGGCCTGACGCAGAAGATCGAGACAGGCCCCCATGACCTGCGGCTGGCAGCGCACGCAATAGGGGTCCTGGACGCGCTCGTCGCCGACGAGATGGGAGGCGCGGATCGGGCTTCCCGCCATCAGGTGCCGCAATGCGTCGGCCACCGCGATCTGGCCTTCGTGCCGCCGCACCGCGTGGATGCGCGGGTCGAACGGCCCGTCGGAGCCACGCGCGGCATCGGTCGCCAGCGCGCCCGTGATCAGCGCCGCCTGGAACACCCGCTCCGCCTCGAACAGCCCGGCGAGCGCGAGCCCGGTCGAGACCTGGGTGCCGTTGAGAAGGGCAAGGCCTTCCTTCGCGCCGAGATCGAGCGGCGTCAGTCCCGTGCGGGCAAGCGCCTCGGAGGCCGGCATCGTCTCGCCCTTGAGCGAGGCTTCGCCGACGCCGAGCATCAGCGCCGCCGCGAGGTGTGACAACGGCGCGAGGTCGCCCGAGGCGCCGACGGACCCCTGAGCCGGGATCACCGGCAGCAGGTCGGCATCGAGGCAGGCCGAGAGCCGTTCGATCACCCCCCACCGCACGCCGGATGCGCCCTGGGCGAGGCTCGCCATCTTCAGCGCGAGCACGAGCCGCACGACCGCGGCCGGCAGCGGCTCGCCCACGCCCGCGGCATGGGAGATCACGATGTTGCGCTGGAGCCGCGCGAGATCGGCATCGGGAATGCGCACGCTCGCGAGTTTCCCAAAGCCCGTGTTGATGCCGTAGACCGGGTCGCCCATGGCGACGATGGTCGCGACGGTCTCCGCTGCGCGTTCCACCGCCGGCCGGCATGCCGGATCGAGCGTCGGGCGGGCGCCGAAATAGACGGCGCGCCATGTGGCCAGCGGGACATCCCCCGCGTTCAGGACGAGCGTGGTCATGATCCTGCGAATATCCTGCGATGGAGCGGATTGAAGCCGATGCGGTAGACGAGTTCGGCCGGCCGCTCGATGGTCCAGATGGCGAGGTCGCACGCCTTGCCCGCTTCGATGGTGCCGATCTCGTCGGCGCGGCCGAGGGCGCGGGCCGCCTCGCGGGTGACGCCTGCGACGCACTCCGCCACCGTCATGCGGAACAGCGTCGCGGCCATGTTCATGGTGGTCAGCAGCGACGTGATCGGCGCCGTGCCGGGATTGCAGTCGGTGGCGACCGCCATCGGCACGCCGTGGCGGCGGAAGGCCTCGATCGGCGGCGCCTGCCGCTCGCGCAGCACGTAGAACGCCCCCGGCAGGATCACCGCGACGGTACCCGCTGCCGCCATCGCCTCGGCGCCGGCCTCGCTCGTATATTCCAGATGGTCGGCCGAAAGCGCCCCGAAGCGCGCGGCAAGCGCGGCGCCCGAGAGATCCGACAGCTGGTCGGCGTGAAGCTTGACCGGCAGGCCCGCCGCACGCGCGGCGGCGAACACCCGCGCGATCTCGTCGGGCTGGAAGGCGATGCCCTCGCAGAAGCCGTCGACCGCGTCCGCGAGCCCCTCCGCCGCAAGCGCCGGGATCATCCGTTCGCAGACGAGGTCGAGATAGCCGGTGCGGTCCTGCTTGAACTCCGGCGGCACCGCGTGGGCGCCGAGATAGGTCGTCGCCACCCGCACGGAGCGCTCCCGGGCCAGCGCCCGCGCCGCGCGAAGCATCCGGCGCTCCGCCGCCTCGTCGAGGCCATAGCCCGATTTCACCTCGAGAGTGGTGACGCCCTCGGCGAGCAGCGCGTCCAGCCGCGGCAGCGCGGACGCCACCAGATCGGCCTCGCTCGCGCCTCGCGTGGCATTGACCGTGGAGAGAATGCCGCCACCCGCGGCCGCGATGGCCTCGTAGCTCTCGCCGGCGAGACGCATCTCGAATTCCCTCGCCCGGTCGCCGCCGTGGACGAGGTGGGTGTGGCAGTCGATCAGGCCCGGCGTCACCCAGCGGCCGTCCAGGTCCTCGCGGACAGCGGCGTCGATGTCGCCCGGCAGGTCGCCGCGCGGGCCGGCGAAGACGATGCGGCCGTCCCTGGCGGCGATCGCGCCATCCTCGACGATGCCGAGCCCCGGCAGGCCGGGCGCGAGCGTTGCGAGCCGGGCGCCGGTCCAGAGCGTGTCGACGAACCGCGTCATGAGAATGCTCCGATTGCGCTCGAAGGCGGGGAGACCGAAAGCCCCTCGCGCACGAGGTCGAATCCCCGGGCGAGGTGGTCGGCCATCGGCCGGTCGTCGCGATAGGGCGCGGCGGCGGCGCGAACCTGCGCCCGCAACGCTGCCGTAGCGGGAGCGCAGTCCGCCGCGTCGCCCCTCAGATCGCCGGCATCGACCGCCGCGAGCAGTTCGATGCCGAGAATACGCTCGCAATTGTCGAGGATCGTCTGGATCTTCGTCGCCGCCGCCGTCGGGTGAGCGAGGAAATCCTCCTGCAACGCGGAGGTGATGCCGCCGTCGAGGCTCGCCGGCGCGGCAAGCCGGCGATTTTCACCGACGAGTGCCGCAGCGGTATATTGAGCGATCATATAGCCGGAACAGGACCCGGCATCCGCCGCCAGAAAAGGCGGCAGACGGCTGACGAGCGGGTTCACCAGCCTGTCGAGGCGCCGTTCGGCCATGGCAGCGACTTGAGCGACCGCAATCGCTAGCGAATCCATGGCGTGGGCCAGTGCGGGAGCGACAGCGTGGGCCTCGGACGACACCACCGGCGCCTCCGGCGTGCCGGACAGGATCGGATTGTCCGTCACCGATTGTAACTCGCGGTCGACGACCGTACAGGCATTTTCGAATGTATCCCGTGCGGCACCATGCACATGCGGTACAGCACGCAGGCTCAGCGCATCCTGTGTACGCGCGCCCTCGGCCGCCTGGATGATCCGGCTGCCGGCAAGGAACGTCCGTATCGCCGCCCCCGACGCTTCGAGACCAGGCGACACCCGGGCGGCCAGCACGTCCGCCTCGAACGCCGCCATCTGGGCGCCGAGCGCCTCGAGCGTCAGGGCAGCCACCGCATCGGCCACGAGCAGCAACCGCTCCGTCCGCGCCAGGGCGAGGCACGCGAGGCCCGTCGAACACGGTGTGCCGTTGACGAGGCTGAGCCCCTCCTTCGCCTCGAGCGCCAGCGGCGCGAGGCCCGCCACGGCCAGGGCATTGCCGCCGGCAACCGTCTCGCCGCCGACGACCGCCCTGCCCTCGCCGATCAGCACGAGGCCGATATGGGCGGCATGCGTCAGGTAGCCGACGGACCCCCGCGCCGGCACCTCCGGCACGATGCCGTGTTCGAGAAGCCCGGCGAGCGTCGCCACCACCTCGGTTCGAACGCCGGAACGGCCGTGGGCGAAATTGTTGATCTCTGCCGTGATGATCGCCCGCACCGCCTCGGCGCCGAGCGGTTCGCCGACGCCACAGGCGTGGCTCATCAGGAGGTTCCGCGATAGGCGCCGCTGCTGCGGCCGGTCGACGACGGTATCGGAAAGCGCGCCGACGCCGGTGTTGACGCCATAGGCGCGGATGCCGCGCTCCACGATGGCCGCAACCAGCGCATTCGCGTCCGCGATCCGCGTCCAGGCAGCCGGCGACAGCGCGAGCGTGCTTCCGCGGGCGACTGCCGCGACGTCCCGCCAGCCGAGTGCGTTATCAAGGGTAATCGTCATGTCCAGCGCCCCCGGTCCTGCGGCTCCGGCGGCTCTCCTCTCACGCGTGAACGGTGCCGATGAACTGGCGGAAGCGCGGCGAGGCGCCGTCGCCGAACACTTCTTCCGGCGTCCCCTCGCAGTCCACGGATCCCTCGTTCAGATAGATCACCCGGTTCGAGACGTTGCGGGCGAAGTTCATCTCATGGGTCACGACCAGCATGGTCATGCCCTCCTCGGCGAGGCCGCGCATGACGCGCAGCACCTCGCCGACGAGTTCCGGGTCGAGCGCCGAGGTCGGCTCGTCAAACAGCATCGCCTTCGGCTTCATCGCGAGCGCGCGGGCGATGGCCGCGCGCTGCTGCTGGCCGCCGGAGAGATGCGCCGGATAGTAGTCGCGCCGGTCCGCGAGGCCGACCTTCTCCAGAAGCGCCTCTGCTTCGGCGATGCACTCCTCCCGCGGGCGCTTCAGCACGTGCACCGGCCCTTCGATGACGTTCTGCAGGATCGTCATATGCGACCAGAGATTGAACGACTGGAACACCATGCCGAGTTCGGTGCGGATGCGGTCGACCTGGCGCTGGCTCGACGGCACCGTGCGGCCCCGGCGCTTCTCGAGCTGGATGAGCTCGCCGTCGACGGTGATGTCGCCGGCATCCGGGATCTCGAGCAGGTTGATGCACCGCAGCAGCGTGGACTTTCCCGAGCCGGAGGATCCGAGCAGCGAGATCACGTCGCCGTCATGGGCATCGAACGAGATGCCGCGCAATACCTCGTGGTTGCCGAAGGACTTGCGAAGGCCGGAGATCGAAAGGCGGGTCGGACGGGCCATGAAAGCCTCCTGCGGAAACGGTGCGCTCAATGCCCGGTGGCGACGGCCGGCGCACGGCGATGGACCGAGAGCCGGTACTCGAGATAGGCCATCGCCTGGAGAAGGACGAAGTTGAGGATGAGGTAGATCGCCGCCGCACACAGGAACACCTCCATGGTGCGGTAGGTGTGCGAGATCAGCCGCTGGGCGACACCTGTCACTTCCCACACCGTCACGAGGCTCGCGAGCGCGGTGGATTTCACCATCAGCACGATCTCGGTCGAATAGGCCGGCAGCGCGTGGCGCAGCGCGATGGGGCCGATGATCCGGCGCACCAGCAGGAAGCCGGACATGCCGATGGCGCGGCCGGCCGCGATCTCGCGCGGCGAGACCGCCTTGAGCCCGGCACGGAAGATCTCCGCCGAATAGCCGGCATTGCAGAGCGCGAGCGACAGCACCGCGCAGAAGAACGGCTCGCGCAGCGCCGGCCACAGTGGCGACTGCCGGATCACCGCGAACTGGCCGAGCCCGTAGAACACCAGGAACATCTGGATCAGAAGCGGCGAGCCGCGGAACACGAACACGTAGACGCGTGCGAAGCGGCTCAGCACCGGCCCGCCGGCCACCCGCATCCACACCACAACGAGCGCCAGCAGGCAGCCGAACACGATGGAGAGCGCGAACAGGCCGAGCGTCGTCGGCACCGCCGCGATCAGGGTGCCCATGGTCGAGAGAAGAAAGGCGACATCCATGGTCACACCCGTCCGAGGTCGCCGGCCATGCTCTTCTGGGTGCGCTTTTCAGCGCCCGTGAAGATGCGATCCGACAGGCTGGTGAGAATGAGGTAGAGCGCGCCGCCCACGATGAAGAACAGGAAATATTGCCGGGTGGAGCCGGCGGCGACCTGGCTCGTCCGCATGAGATCCGCAAGGCCGGTCACGGAAACCAGCGCGCTGTCCTTGAGGCTCAGCTGCCAGACATTGCCGAGACCTGGGATCGCGGTGCGCAGCACCTGCGGCAGGATGATGCGCCGAAGCCGCATGAAGGTCGGCATGCCCACCGCCTTCGCCGCCTCGATCTCACCGAGCGGGATCGCGAGATAGGCTCCGCGGAACACCTCCGCCTCGTAGGCACCGGCGATCAGGCCGACCGCGAGCGCGCCGGCGATGAACGACGGCATTCCGAGAAAGCCCTCGATGCCCAGCCAGTGGCCGGCGGCGGTGACCGCGCTCGAACCGCCGAAATAGATGAGATAGATCACCAGCAGTTCCGGCACGCCGCGGAAAACGGTCGTGTAGGCCGTGGCGACGACCCGCAGCACCCGCGAGCGGGCGAGTTTCATCGCCGTCACGAGCGTGCCGATGACCGCGCCGATCGCGAGCGCCGTCAGGGTCACGGCGAGTGTTGTCAGGGCGGCGACGAGCAGCAGCCCGCCCCAGCCCTTGGGGCCGAACCCCAGCAAATCCAGGATCGACATCGCCTTCCCCTCCGCGCGCGAACATGGAGCGCGTCCGACTTTCAGGCGGCCGACGGGCGCGCCGGGCCGGCGTCCAGCTTTCCGGACTTTGCGCCGGATTCAACCGCTCTTTCCACCACCCGCCCGGATCCCGTCCGGGCGGGTGGCGATCGCGGGCGTCAGGGCGTGACGTCGGTCTTGAACCACTTCATCGACAGCGTCTTGATGGTACCGTCGGCGAGAGCGGCCTTGATGGCTTCGTCGAACTTGGCCTTCAGCTCGGGATCGGACTTGCGCAGGCCGAGGCCCTCGCCAACGCCGAAGATGGTGCCGCCGACTTCAGGACCGGTGAAGGCGAGGGAACCGTTCGCCTTCTCGAATGCCGACAGCAGGTAGACCGCATCGTCGAACGCGAGGTCGAGACGCCCCGTCTCCAGATCGAGGTCACGCTCGCCGCCGGTCTTGTATTCGCGCACCGTGGCGATATCGCCGAAGTTGTCGTAGATGAACTTGGCGTAGACGGTCGCGGCCTGGATGCCGATGGTCGCGCCCTTGAACTTCTGACGCAGCGCCTCGATCGTCGGCTTGGAGTCGGTCAGTTCCGGGGTGAACTTCACGACCGTGCCGGTGCCGGCGGCGTTGGCGAAGGCGCTGTCCTTGGTGGCGGCGAAGGCTGCGTGGGTCGCGGCGTAGGGGATCGAGAAGTCGATCACCTGCTTGCGCTCGTCGGTGATCGACAGCGCGTCCATGATGACGTCGAACTTGC
>JAEZMP010000038.1 GCA_023442215.1 Pseudomonadota bacterium | reverse complement strand
CCGTTCCGCGTGCCGCTCGCCCGCGCCATCATCGAGCAGCGCCGGGATCTCGCCCTCGACGCCGAGGCGCAATTGCAGGTGATCGAGGCGCTCGATGCCTTGATGATCGCGCCCGACGGCATCTTCCGCAGCCCCACCGCCTATCTCGGCACCCGCATGGTCTACGGCAAGCTCGTCGCGGCCCGCAGCGACGACGCACTGAAGCCCCTGCTCGACGAGATGTGGGAGCTGGCGCTCGCCGTCGAGGACGGCTCCACCTCGCTCGCCGCCCAGGCGCTGCGCGACGCGCAGGACCGGCTGCGGCAGGCCTTGCAGGACGGCGCCCCCGAGGAGGAGATCGCCCGCCTCACCGAGGAACTGCGCCAGGCGATGCAGCGCTATCTGAGCGCGCTCGCCGAGCAGGCGCGCCGCAATCCCCAGTCCGCCCAGTCCCCGCCCGACCAGGACACCCAGATGGTGCGCCCGCAGGATCTCGACGAGATGCTGAAGCGCATCGAGGAACTGTCCCGGACCGGGTCCAAGGAGGCCGCCGAGCAGTTGCTGTCGCAGCTCCAGGAAATGCTGGAGAACATGCAGATGGCCCAGCCCGGCCAGAACGGCCCGGGCCAGCAGGGACAGGGCTCGCTCGATGCCCTCGGCCGCATGATCCAGGAGCAGCAGAAGCTGATGGACGAGACCTACCGTCTCGACCGCGGCGACGGGCAGGGTCAGGACGGCCAGCAGCAGGGCCAGAACGGCGAGGGACAACAGCAGGGACAGGACGGCAGCGGCCGGCTGCAGGAACTCCAGCGCCGGCAGGATCAGCTGAGCCAGCAGCTCGGCCGGATGCTCGACGAACTCAACCGCCAGAACGGCGGCCAGCCCGGCCAGGGTCAGGGCGACACCCCCGGCCAGGGCGGACAGGGCCAGATGGGCCAGAATCAGGGTCAGACGCCGGGTCAGTCCGGCGATGGCCAGCCCGGCGATGGCCGCGATGCGCTCGGCCGCGCCGGCCGCGCCATGGGCGATGCCGGCCGCTCGCTCGGCAACCGCGACACCGCCAACGCCCTCGACCAGCAGGGCGAGGCCCTCGACGCGCTGCGCCGCGGCGCGCAGCAGATGGCCGAGCAGATGGCCCGCCAGAACGGCCAGCAGCGCGGCAGCGGCTCCGGCGGTCCCTCTGCCGGCAGCGAGGACCCCCTCGGCCGCTCGCGCCACAGCCAGGGCCCGGATTTCGGCACCAGCGTCAAGGTGCCGGACGAGATCGACGTGCAGCGCGCCCGCCGTATCCTCGACGAGCTGCGCCGTCGCCTCGGCGAACTCGGCCGCTCGCAGTTCGAGCTCGATTATCTGGAGCGCCTGCTGCCGCACGATTGACCGGCGCGCTTTTTCCAGCTCCGGCGGCGTTTCCGTCCCGAGCGCGCCCGTGTCGCAGGCGGGCACTCTTCCCGGGGTGCTATAGCGACCGCGCCGGGGCGCGCTCCGGCGCCTGCCGGCGGCCCGCCGGAACAGCGGCGGAGGAAAGCATGGCCGACGGCGACGACGATTACGTTTACGACGAGGCCACCGGCGAATGGCGCCCGGCGTCCGAGCTTGCGGCGGAAGCCGCCGCGGCCAGCGGGGTTGTGGTGCGGGACGCGGCCGGCACCGTGCTCGCCGACGGCGATTCCGTCACCCTGATCAAGGACCTGAAGGTCAAGGGCGCCAACCAGACCCTGAAGCAGGGCACGGTGATCCGCTCGATCCGCCTCACCGACAATCCCGACGAGATCGACTGCCGCTACGAAGGCATCAAGGGCCTCGTGCTGCGCACGGAATTCGTGCGCAAGCGCTGACACGCGGCACCCTCCCCCCGGCCCGTCGGCTACACGCCTCGCCGCCCGCCTGTCGCGCCCGCCCGCCGCGCCCGCCGCGCACCGCGCGGAACCGCTTGATGCGGAGGCGGCGGCGTGATAGCAGCACGCTCGGCCGGGCCTTTCCCGGCCCCTGTTTTCCGGACGATCCATGGTCCCTGCGCCGACCCTTCTGCGACGACGACCGATCGGTCGCGGCTTCGAGCCGCGCGCCGTCTGCCGTTGCGCGCCGCGTCGGCCGGGTTGAACCGGCGGATCGTGGTGGCGCAATCGGCCCTCCGAGAGACGCCTCCATCGATCCGGTCCCCTGTGATGTTCGCCATTTCCACCGTTATCCGGCATGAGCTGCCGGAAGATGCCGCTGCGGTCGACGCGCTGCACGAGATCACCTTCGGCCCCGGCCGGTTCGCCAAGACGGCCTACCGGCTGCGGGAAGGCGTGCCCTGCGACCCCGCCCTCTCGTTCGTCGCGCTGGCCGGCACCCGCGTCGTCGGCTCCGTGCGGCTGACGCCGATCCTGATCGGCCAGCGGCCGGCGACCCTGCTCGGCCCGCTCTGCGTCCACCCGGATGCCCAGAGCCGCGGCACCGGCCGCAACCTCGTCGCCGCCGCGCTCGAGGCCGCGACCGCCCGGCAGGCCGGCCCCGTGCTGCTCGTCGGCGACCGGGCCTATTACGAGCCTCTCGGCTTTGCGCCCGTCGCCCCCGGCGCGATCACCCTGCCCGGCCCGGTCGACGCCAACCGGCTGCTGATCGCCGCCGCCGGCGCGGCGGGACCGTTCCAGGGCCCCGCACGCCGCCGCGTCTGAAGGCCGATCGCCCTTCCATCGGGCGATCCGGCCGGGACTGGCTGAAACCGCATCCGCTCCCGTGCGTTGCCTCGATGTGGCGCGGGCACCCCGCCGCCGGCTTGAAGCGCGTCGTGATGAAATGTCATGCTGCCCGGGCCGGTGGCGGGGTGCCGGCCGTTTCACCGAGGGCGGCGAGGGACATGAGCGAGCACAACGCAGCCGGGGCGCACCGGCCGCACGAGGCCACCGCCAAGGTGCCGCGCCGCCGGCGCCGCCGGGTGATCGCCACCCGCGATGTGCTGACGCGGGCCTTCGCCCACTTCAACGACGACGACGGCTGGGCGATGGCGAGCCACGTCGCGCTGCAGATCCTGCTGTCGCTGTTCCCGTTCCTGATCGTCGTCGCCGCGATCGCCGGCGCCATCGGCTCGGAGGAGCTGGCGGGCGAGGTGACCGAACTCGTGTTCGAGACCTGGCCGAAGGAGGTTGCCCGGCCGATCGCCGAGCAGGCCCACGAGGTGCTGACCCGCAACCACACCAGCGCGATCACCCTCGGCCTGCTGTTCTCGTTCTGGTTCGCCTCGAACGGCGTGGAGGCCATCCGCAGCGCCCTGAACCGGGCCTACCGGCTGGTCGAGACCCGCAGCTACGTCATGCGCCGCCTGCAGAGCTTCCTGTTCGTCTGCCTCGGCGCGTTCGGCCTTCTGTCGCTGGCGATCCTGGTGGTGTTCGGCCCGCTGCTGTGGGATGCCATCGTGTGGCGCGCGCCGTGGCTCGCCCACATGGAACGCGGCGTGCGCTATCTGCGCCTCGGCGTCGCCACCACGGTGCTCGGCATCGTGCTCGTCGCCTCCCACGTCTGGCTGCCGTGCGGCCGGCGCGGCGTGCTCGAAATCCTGCCGGGCGTCGTGGTCACGCTGGTGGCTTGGCTGGTCGCCGGCGCGGGCTTCGGCGTCTACCTGCACCGCTTCGCCACCTATTCCAACACCTATGCCGGGCTCGCCAACGTCACGGTCGCCATCGTGTTCCTCTATCTGATCTCCACGCTGTTCCTCGCCGGGGCCGAGATCAACGCCGCGGTCGGCATCCGCCGCGCGGAGCGCAGGTCCGGTCAGCCGGCCGGCCCCAATCCCCCGAAAGTATAAGACCCGTCGCGCGCCGGCCGCCGTCACCTGAAAATTGCTGCACCTGCGTTGAAACCCTTTCAAACGATCACCGTTTATTAGGGATATCGACCGATCTTGGGGCGTGGAGGGCTGGGCCTCCATCAGCCGTTCAGCTTTGGAGGGGGCCGCGTATGGGCCGTTTAGCCGTTTTCATCGGAGCCTGCGCCACCGCTGCCGGCCTCGCCGTCATGCCCGCCATCGCCGATGAGCAGGAGCCTGCTGGCCAGTTCTTCGATCCCAGCTCGAAGACGTGGGTGACCTATTATCTCTCCCGCGAAGAACTGGCGCGCCGCCAGCAGGAAAAGTTCGCCCGCCGCGTCGTTCCGATCGAGACCAACGAAGCCCCGGGCACGATCATCATCGACACCATCAACCGCTACCTCTACCTCGTCCAGCCGGACGGCCAGGCCATCCGCTACGGCATCGGCGTCGGCAAGGAGGGGTTCGAGTGGTCCGGCGTCGAGCGCATCTCGCGCAAGGCCGAATGGCCGAGCTGGACCCCGCCGGCCGAGATGCTGGCGCGCCGCCCGGATCTGCCGCGCTTCATGAGCGGCGGCCCGAAGAATCCCCTCGGCGCCCGCGCGCTCTATCTCGGCAACACGCTCTATCGCGTGCACGGCACCAACGAGGACTGGAGCATCGGCTACGCCGTGTCGTCGGGCTGCATCCGCCTGAAGAACAAGGACGTGACCGACCTCTACGAGCGCGTGAATGTCGGCGCCAAGGTCATCGTCATCGGGCCGGACAGCAACTACCCGATCCCGCCGGTGCTCGACCTGACCCGGCCGCAGCCGAAGCTGCCGGCCCCGGCGCTCGCCAACCGGCCGGCCTCCTGATCGCAGGAGCATCCCTGCGGCGCCGGCATCGGACCGGCGCCGGAATCCACCAGGATTCAAGAGCTTGAACATATCCTTGCCGTTCAGATCGGTTCGATCTGAACGGGACAAGTTTTAGCGGAGCACCGGCGACGGTGCCCGGCGCCCGGAAACCTCGGCGAGCCGGCGCACGTGGATGTTGGCGGCCGGGCGCACCAGGCTTTCCTGCTCGGCGACGAACAGCAGCTCGTCCGCCCCCGCCTTCACCGAACGCGCCACCACCTCGTAGGTCGAGGCCGTCGCCCGCACCAGCACCGCCTCGGCGGACGCGCCCGACAGCAGCCCCGCCGTGAACAGCGCGGCGATCAGGTCGCCCGTGCCGCTCGGCGCCTCCGAGAAGGCGGGGTGCTCGGCCATCAGCGCGCCCTCGCGGCTGACGAGCATGGTGGCGATGGAATTGCGCATCATCGCGGGTGCGGAGGTTGCCAGCACCCGCTCCGGCCCAAGCGCGCGGGCGGCGGCCAGCACCTCGGCGGTGGTCTCCACCGGCTTGCCGGTCAGCCAGCCGAGTTCCCACACATTGGGCGTCGCCGCATCGGCCATCGGCAGCAGCACGTCGCGCACCGCTTCCGCCGTCTCGCGCGAGACATAGAGGCCGCCGACGTC
>JAEZMP010000002.1 GCA_023442215.1 Pseudomonadota bacterium | reverse complement strand
CAGCGCTGCGGAAGCGGCGGCAGGCGCACCGGCGCCTTCGGCGTGGCTCGACGGACGCTCCGCCCGCGCCCTGGCGACCGCCGCGGCGAAGGCCTTCTGGCTGGTCTTCACGAGGTCGACCACGAGGCGCGCCGGCTGCCCGTCCTCGGGCGCGAGCACGAAGGACTTGTCGATCGCGACCGGCCCGGTGGTGTCGATGACGATGCGCGACTTGCCCGGCGCGATCAGGCCGTAGCGCCAGCGCGCGATCAGGCCGCGGCCCTCCTCCCCGGTTCCCGCCGGCAGGTCGAACCGCATCTCCGGCAGGTCGACCACCACGCGCGCCGGATCGGCGAGCGGAAAGGCTCCGAGACGCACGGGCGAGGAGAGATCGAGCACGAGGCGGGTTCGCTCACCGTCACCGGCGATGCGCGCGCCGACTGCATGAACCTCGCCATCACCCTGCACAGTGTCCTGAGCGGTGTTTTGCCCCTGAACGGTGTTCTGGCCCTGCGCGACATCCTGTACCGAGGCCGCAACGGCCGCGACCGGGCCCGCGGACGCGAGCGACGCCGCGAGCGCGACGGCGGCCAGAAGCCTCGATGCGGCGACGAGAATCCCGCGCAAGCGTTCCTCCGATCTAGAGCCCGCATCCGGGCGGCACACGTCCGTGCCGGGGGCGGGTCGCGATCCGGCAGCGGCTTTCATTGGCCGCAGCCGGCGCCCGAGGTCAAGCCCGGCCGCGCCGCCGCCACATCACGACACTCCCTCGGGGCGTTCCCCAGCGGGCATGGCGGGATAAGTCTGCCCCGGCCTTCCTAACATTCGGTTCCGGCGGCGCGGCCTCGCGCACGCAGATTACCGGGAAGCGCGGATGACCTGGATGTCGAGATCGCGGATCTTCTTGCGCAGCGTGTTGCGGTTCACCCCGAGGAGCTCCGCCGCCTTGATCTGGTTGCCCCGCGTCGCGGCCAGAGCCGCGCCGATCAGCGGATATTCCACGTCCTTCAGGATGCGGTGATAGAGGCCGGGCGGCGGCAGGTCGTCGCCGAACTCGGAGAAATAGTCCGTGAGGTGACGCTCGACCGCGGCCGACAGGGTCTCGTCGTTCGAGGGCACGTCGCTGCTCTGGTTCGGCTGCGGCGGCTCCAGCTCGGAATCGATCAGGTTCGCGGTGATCACGTCCTGCGGATAGAGCGCCGTCAGGCGGCGCACGAGGTTTTCCAGCTCGCGCACGTTACCGGGCCAGCGGTAATGCTTCAGCCGCTCCAGGGCATCGGTCTCGATCTGCTTGGAGGGCAGCCCTTCCTTCTCGCTCTGGGTGAAGAAGTGACGGACGAGATCGGGGATGTCTTCCGACCGCTCGCGCAGCGGCGGCAGCCGGATCGGCACCACGTTGAGGCGGAAGAACAAATCCTCGCGGAACAGGCCCTGGTTGATGAGGGTGCGAAGGTCCTTGTTGGTGGCCGCGACGATGCGCACGTTGGTGCGGATCGGGGTCCGTCCGCCGACGGTGGTGTACTCGCCCTGCTGGAGCACGCGCAGCAGCCGCGTCTGGGCTTCCATCGGCATGTCGCCGATCTCGTCCAGGAACAGCGTGCCGCCCTCCGCCTGCTCGAACCGGCCAACATTGCGGCTGGAGGCGCCGGTGAACGCACCCTTCTCGTGACCGAACAGCTCCGATTCGATCAGGTCGCGCGGGATCGCCGCCATGTTGATGGCGACGAACGGGCCGTTGCGGCGCTTGCCGTAATCGTGCAGCGCGCGGGCGACGAGTTCCTTGCCGGTGCCGCTCTCGCCCATGATCATGACCGTGAGATCGGTCTGCATCAGACGGGCGAGGATGCGGTAGATGTCCTGCATCGCCGGGGAACGGCCGACGAGCGGCATGTTCTCGCCGACATCTTCAGCGGACATCAGGTTGCGGCGCGCCTTTGGCTCGGCGAGCGCACGGCCGACGATGGAGATCAGCTCCTTCAGGTCGAAGGGCTTGGGCAGATATTCGTAGGCGCCGCGCTCCGAGGCGCGGATCGCGGTCATGAAGGTGTTCTGCGCGCTCATGACCACGACCGGAAGCTCCGGGCGGATCTTCTTGATGCGCGGCAGCAGGTCGAACGCGCTCTCGTCCGGCATCACCACGTCGGTGATGACGAGATCGCCCTCGCCCTGAGCCACCCAGCGCCAGAGCGTGGCCGCGTTGGAGGTGAGCCGCACTTCATAGCCGGCGCGGGAAAGCGCCTGGTTGAGCACGGTCCTGATGGCGGAGTCGTCGTCCGCGACGAGGATCTTGCCGTTCGACATACTTGAGCGCCCGCGCGGGCCTCCTCGCTGGAGCACCGGCCGTCCGCATCCGCGGCGCGGCCGGCCAGGTCATTCTACGGCTTCAGCCGCCGGTATCGCCGTGGTTCACGGCGACCGGCTTGCCGCCCGTGGCGGTGAAAGCAGGCATCAGCACCCGGAACACCGTGCGCCGAGGCTGGGATTCGCATTCGATGACGCCGCCGTGATCGCCGACGATCTTGGCCACGAGAGCGAGGCCGAGGCCGGTGCCGTTGGGCTTCGTCGTCACGAACGGGTCGAACAGGTGCGGCAGCAGATCCGGCGGCACGC
>JAEZMP010000630.1 GCA_023442215.1 Pseudomonadota bacterium | reverse complement strand
ACGCCGAACGGCTTCAGCCGGCGGCGATAGACGCCGATGGCGAAGTTCTCGAAGATGGATTGCTGCGGCAGGATGCCTTCGCGCTTGCGGTCGCCGGACACCCAGGCGATGCCTTGGGCGGAGGCGTCGGCCAGGCTGGCGACGTCATGCTCGCGTCCGCCCTCACCCGCCACGACGACCTTGCCATCGGCGGGCGGCGCGATGCCGGCAAGCGCCTTGGCGAACAGATCCTGGCCCTGTCCGTCGAGTCCCGCCAGCCCGACGATCATTCCTGGCATCAGCGCGAAATCGAACGGCCGCGCCTCCGGTTGCAGCCGCACGCCAAGTGCCGACATCACCGGCGTCGCGCCCTGCCGGAGGTTTGCCGACAGCGTCGGTTGCGTCGCCTGCACGCGATCCGCCGGCGTCATCATCTTGAGAAGGCGTTCCTCGGTGATCTCGTGTCGGTCGAGCACGCCGACCCCCCTTCCGTCCCTCAAGATGGTGGCACGGTCGGCGATGCGGACGAGTTCCGCGATGCGGTGGGTGACGATGAGCACCGTCGCGCCTTCCCCGCGAAGCCGATCGATTTCCTGATGGAGCCGCTGTGTGGCGCCAAGATCGAGCGCCGCGGAAGACTCGTCGAGGATCAGGATCTTCGGCCGCCGCAGCACGGCGCGCGCGATCACGACCCACTGCTTCATGCTGAGCGGCAGGCCGCCGACCGGCGCATCGAGATCAACGGCCTCGCCAACGAAGCGGGTCATGACCTGCTGCGCTTCCGCCAGTCTTTCGGCCCGTCCCGCGCCGTGGCTCACGAAGCCGTCGCGACCGACATAGAGATTGTCGAGGATGCTGGCGTGATCGGCCACCAGCACTTCCTGGAAGATGGTGGCGAGTCCCCGCGCCTTCGCCTCGATGGGCGACCGGATCGAGCCGCCGAGAATGTCGACGCTGCCGGAATCGGGCGACAGCACGCCCGACATGATCTTGGCGAGCGTGCTCTTGCCGCTGCCGTTCTCGCCCACGATGGCGTGAACCTCGCCCGCGCGGGCCTCGAAGTTCGCATCCGTGAGCGCACGGGTTTCGCCGAAGCTCTTGGAGACGCCGGTGAGCCGGATAGTGGTCTGGAAACTGGTCATCGGTGCTGCCCTCGCCGGTGGCGGCGCCCCGTCGAAAGAAAGGAACCCGGCCGCCGCCCAGGGGGGAGGAGCGGCGGCCGAGCCTTGCCGTCAGTTCTTGAAGTTGATGAAGTAGTCCTTGGCGACGCTCGCCGGGAACCAGCCGTCCGCAGCCGGCTCGATGAACCCGGTTGAGTTCAGGTCGCAGTCGGCAGGCAGCGCGGCCTTCACGTCGTCAAGAGTGAACGGCAGGACGGGGCGGAGGATGGTCTGGACCTTCGGGCCCTGGCCCTCGAGGGTGCGCAGCATCACGTCCCAGATCAGGTCCATTTCCTTGCGCGGCGGCCAGATGTGGAACGCCTTGGAAATCCAGTCGGGATGCTGGAGCCAGTAGCACGCCGCCGAGGCCTCGCCGCCGATGGTGATCGGCACCATGGGGCGACCGGATTGGAGCATGGCGTTCAACACGCCGTTCTCCTGTGCGCCCTGGGTGAGGATGCCGTCGATCTGCTGCGGGTTGGTGGCGAGGAACTTCTGCACCTCGACCTGCGCAACCTGGTCGGTCCACTTGCCGGCGACTTCACCGACGACCTTGATGTTCGGGTACTCGGCAAGGGCCTTCTTGGCGCCGAGATCGAAGCTGTCGGAGGACGCGAAGCCCGGGATGCCCGAGACGAGCAACACGTTGCCCTTGCCGCCCATTTCCTCCGCAAGCCACTTGCCCATGTCGTAGCCGCCCTGGCTGTGGTTCGCCGCGGCGTTGATGGCATAGGGCGACGTGACGTAGCCGGAGAACGAGAACACCGGCACGCCCTTCGAATGGGCATATTCGATGGACTGGTTCAGGGCGGTGACGTTCGAGCAGCAGATGATGATGGCATCGACGCCGCTGTCGACGAGCTGGCGCATCTGCTGGATCTGCACCGCGTCCTTGAGATCGGACTGGGTGACGACCACCTCGGACACGAGCCCGGCCTTCTGCGCCTTCGGCAGCAGGACGTTCATGATCTCGTCCAGAGCCGCCGCGCGCCAGGTGTTGCCGGCGTAGGACGAGGCATAGCCGATCTTCCACGGCGGCGGGTTCTTCGCCTTGAAGTCGGCATAGGCGCTCGGCCCCAGCGGAACCTGCGGGTCGACGATCGCGTAGATCGCCTGCTCGTTCGCCGGCAGGTCCTTGACGCCCTGCGCCGCGGCGGCGGTTGCGGTCAGGGCGAGGGCGCCAGCGAGCGCGAGCCCAGACAGCTTCAATCTCATTCCCATCTCAATTCCTCCCTCGGATTTTTCATGTCCGGCCCTTCGGCCGGCTTTGCCCGTCCGGTCTTTCAGCCGTTCGACTTCGACTTGATGTCCGCCAGGATCGGCAGCAGGTAGGTGCGGAAGGCCTCGTAGTTCTCGGTCACGGGAAAATGGCCGAGCTTGTCCATCGCCTGGAACTTCGAGCCCTTCACGAGGTCGGCGAGCGCCTGCGTCTCCTTTGGGGAGGTGTTCGGATCGTATTCGCCGGTCAGCATGTAGAGCATGCACTTCGACGTATCGATCGCGGCGGCTTCTTCGTCCGACATGTTGTGATCGTAGTAGTAGTAATAGAGGTCTCCGGCGAAGATACCCGGACCGCCGCAGCTATATTCCCACTGGATTTCGCGCACGTTCTGCTCGGGCGAGTAGGGTGAGATGTTCAGCATCATCGCCGCGCCGATCGACGTGCGGTTGACGTTGGGGTTGTCGAACTCCTTGCGGATTCCGGCCATGCCGACATCGACATATTCCACCGCCGAACGCAGCGCGCCTTCGACCGCGATGGTGGCGCGATAATGGTCGGGCAGACAGGAAGCGAGGTCCACCGCGAGATGACCGCCCATCGAACTGCCCATATAGACCGGACGATCGAGGCCGAGTTCCTTCGCGAGCGTGGTCGGGAAGGCCATCATCCGGGCCTTCGTCATGTTGTATTCCTCCTCCCACCAGCGCTTGCCGTAGGGAGGGAGCGACTTGCCGTGGAATGGCAGGTCGAACGCGATGACGCGGAAATCTTTGGTCACCTCGGCATCGCAGAGGAGGTGGCGGTATTGCCGCCCGTCGGAGCCGGCGGTGTGGCCGACGATGAGGGGAATGCCCTGTCCGGCTTCCTCGTAATAGACGCGGTATTCGACGTCCTCGACGGTGAGGTAAACGTAACGGCCGGTAATCGGATCGTGCTTAGCCATGGCTCAGGCCACCTCGTTGTGAAGCTGGCGCAGGAGCGTGGTCATCCGATTGAGCGCCGGCAGGTAGGCGAAGGTCTCGTTGGTGTCGGAGATCTTCATCTGGTGCTTGACGGCGGCGGACTGGATGCACTGGTAGAAGGGCACCGGCTTCAGCGCCAGCAGCTTCTCCCACTGGTCTGCGCGCCCTCCGACCACAATCCGACAGGCACTGTCGGAGATGCCGGCGCCGTCCCCGACGGATACGAGGCGGCCATTGTCGAAGTCGAGCACCCACGTGTCGTCGCCGAACTCGAGCTTCACCTTGCCCGACAGGTAGCGGGTCTCGCGGGTGAATTCGAAATCGGCTTTCGCCTTCTCGGCGAAGGCCTGCTTATCAAGGTGCATATGCGCCTCCCATGCTGCGCAACCTCCTGAAACGACGCCTGCCGACCGCCCGCGGACCGCCTATCCCTTAAGATGGGATTTATATCGAACGGTCGCGCGGTCCTTCCGCCGGGGGACGCGCCCCCGCGCGTGCGGGGCCAAGTCGCCCTGGGTCGCCGGCAATGTCTCTGGTGATGACACCGGCCCATCCAGACCGGCCAGTATCGCGGCGTCCGCACCGCAGTCGATGCGAGCGGTCCGGCATCTCGGGCAGCCAGCCCGCCGCCTCGCGGGGGGCCGCCAATCCGGAGAGGGTGTATCGGCGCCCGCTCTCCGGTTCTTTCCATAGCGGCGACTGATCACCCTAACCTTGGGAAACCACGCCGTCTGGAGCAGGCGGAGCGAAGCGCTCCGCCGGCATCATTTCGCTTCTTCGTCGAGCACTTCCTGGGCGACGCGGAAGCTGTCGATCGCCGCCGGCACACCGCAATAAATCGCCACCTGAAGGAAGATCTCCTGGATCTCCTCCTTGGTAAGGCCGTTGTTGAGTGCGCCGCGCACATGACCGCGCAGCTCATGCTGGCGATTGAGCACGGAGATCATCCCGAGATTGAGGATCGAGCGCTCGCGGCGTCCCAGTCCGGGCCTGTTCCAGATTTCATCCCAGCAATATTCGGTCACGAGCTTCTGCATCGGCGCGCTGAACTCGGTCGCATTGCCGAGAGCCGCGTCCACATAACGGTCGCCCAAGACCTCGCGACGGGTCTTCAGGCCCCGTTCGAATTTCTCGGAAACGTCCAGAAGGCCCGATTTCGGCTTTGTGTCGTTCATCGGCATGACTTTCCTCGATTGGTATCCCGCGGCGCGCCATGCAGACACCGCCGCCTGTCGTTGCGGGCGGTCGCTTCAGGCGCCTTCCCGTTCTCTGACGGCTAGAAATTCAGCAATGCGCGTGTGGTCCACGCCCCCGCCGAGCGCCTTTGCCGCTTCTTCCCAGATATCCGCGGTCTGCATGAGGCAACCCTGGTCGAGACCGAGATCGCGCGACAGGTCTGCGGCCGTCCGGATGTCCTTCGCCATGAGGCCAAGCGCGAAGCCCGAGGCGAACGTGCCGGAGAGCACGAACTGCTTCATCTTGATCTCGGTCGCATTGTTTCGGCCGGAGGACGCATTCAGCACATCGATCATGTCCGCCGGATCGAGACCGAAGCTGCGTCCGAGCTCGACCGCCTCGACAGCCGCGATGACACCCGCGCCGGAGACGAAATTGTTGATGGCCTTCATCGCATGACCGGCACCGACCGGACCGCAGCGGAACACCCGCGTGGCCATTGCGGACAGAACTGGCTCCACCTCGTCGAGGTCCGCGACGTCGCCGCCTGCCATGATGGTCAGCGCCCCCTCGATCGCGCGCTTCACGCCACCGGAGACCGGGGCATCGACCATCCTCAGGCCAGGCGGAAGACGGTCGAGCAACGCCTGGGTCTGTGTCGGCGCCGAAGAACTCATCTCCAGCACGACCGCGCCCTCAGCGGCATTCGCAAGCACGCCGGGATCGTCGAGCAGCGCCGACTGCACGATCTTGCCGTTGGGCAGCATCGTGATGATCACCTCGGCGCCAGCCGTCGCCTCGGCCGCGGCTGCGGTCGCCGTTCCGCCGGCAGAGACGAGTTCGGCGCGGGCTCCCTCGGACAGGTCGAACCCTGCCACGGTGAAGCCGGCCTTCAGCAGCCGGCGCGCCATCGGCAGGCCCATCTGGCCGAGACCGATGAAGGCGATGCTGCTGCGTGTCGCCGTCATGGCGCCCTCCCCGATATCTTTGTTGGCCGACTTTTAGATGATTGTACGACAATCCGTCAATAGCTATATTTCCGTCATCGGGGAGGGTTCCCCGACCTGACGGTACGGCTGGCCTGAGAAGGTAGTCG
Source organism: Pseudomonadota bacterium (assembly GCA_023442215.1). GTDB lineage: Bacteria > Pseudomonadota > Alphaproteobacteria > Rhizobiales > Segnochrobactraceae > Pseudoxanthobacter. Next base: position 7,841 of record JAEZMP010000630.1, on the reverse strand, counting down.
TCTCCCGCCTGGAGTTCTGACCTTTCCGCAGGGGCATGATGTGGTTGAGATGGACGGTCGCAGTGCGGGCAAGCACTCTTACGGAACGGCCGGCAACCGGCGTGGCGGCTGCGACCGGGGCATTGACGAGTGACTTCTCAGAATCGTGATAAGCGATTAGAGGCGTGCCGCTACACGCCCGTTCATCCGGCCCCATTCTGGAGCGCACCGCTCGGTGCCGGACGGGCCCACCCCTTCTGGCAGCGCTTCCAGATTCGCGCGCGGCCAGCCCCTGGAGAGAACGCGGAGGTAAGGCGCCGCACTGCTTCTCAACCGGGCATATGTCACATATAGGATCCGCAAAGAGGTCGGATACGGAACATGGCCAGGGTCAATCTTCAGATAGCCAAGCAGAGCGCCACCCTGCGCGGACAGGTCGAGGAGAAGCTGCGCCTAGCCATCAGCGACGGCATCTTCAAGCCCGGCGAACGGCTTATCGAACGCGAACTGTGCGAGAGCCTCGGTGTCAGCCGCACGTCCGTGCGCGAGGCGCTGCGGCAGCTGGAGGCCGAGGGCCTGATCACCAGCGTTCCCCATCGCGGCCCGGTCGTCAGCACGATGAGCGTGGACGAAGCCGAGCAGCTCTACGCCCTTCGCGCGCTGCTGGAGGGCTACGCCGGCCAGAGATGTGCGGAACTCGCGACCGCTTCGTTCAAGCAGCGCCTTCGCGAGGCGGTCGAGACGTTCGCGCAGGCGGCCGCCAGCGGCGAACGCCGCGCCCTGGTTGTAGCAAAGGCGCGATTCTACGACCTGCTGATGGAGGGAAGCGGCAACGCGTTCGTCAAGCAGACGCTGACCTCGCTGCACAACCGTATCAACATGCTGCGGTTCACTTCGATGACTCAGCCCGGACGCCTGGAACGCAGCGTCGCCGAGATTCGCGACATCGCGGCCGCGATCGAAGCCGGCGACGGCGGGCGCGCCGGTGAGGCCTGCCGCCATCACATCGAGGAAGCCGCCAAGGTGGCGCTCTCCTACCTCCGCCGCGTCCAGCCTGGCGAGACGGACGGGGTGGAAGCCGCCGTCCCATAAGCAGGCAGCCGGCGATTTCACGTGCGGAAAAGCCCGGCTATGCTTGCAGCCGATCGGCAGCAAGAGGCACGACATGAGCGGCCATTCACCCGACCATGAACACCACGACGGAAACCACGGCGACGGCGAGCCGCCGCGATGGAAACACGACGGCGTTCGCGTCGTGACGCGCGACACGCTCGATCCGAACACGGCCTCCACACCCGGAATGGACCGCCGCGCCGCGATCGATCACGCGCGAACCGGCGCGCAGAAATTATGGGCCGGGACGGTCTCGATCCACCCGAACGCGAAGACCGGCGCGCACCACCACGGCCCGCTGGAAAGCGTGATCTACGTGGTCAGCGGCAGGGCCCGGATGCGCTGGGGCGACCATCTGGAGTTCGTCGCCGAGGCGGGGCCGGGCGACTTCATCTACGTGCCGCCTTACGTTCCGCACCAGGAAATCAACGCCAGTCCGGACGAGGTGCTGGAATGCGTGCTGGTGCGCAGCGACGGAGAGGCCGTCGTCGTCAATCTCGACATCGAGCAGGTGGAAAAGCCTGAGCACGTCGCGTGGATCGATCCCATTCACCAGGCGTGAGCGGGCATCTCTCCGCGGCAGCGGCACCGCGGATGTCGTTCAGGCGCGCGGCTCGCCCCGCGGAGCGCCCGCGATCCGGGGGACAAGATCGAACATCTCGGCGAAGTGCACCATCTCAAAGCAGGCCCATTCCTCGAATTCCGCCAGCAGGCCCTCGCTGAAGGACGCCAGCCTGCCGTCGCGCACGGCGAACCAGCCCGCGCGCTCCGCCTCGTCGAGAAGGTTGCCGATGTGGGCGCGCGAAACTTGAAACCGGTCCGCGAGCGCGCGCAGGCTGAGCCGGATGTCGGCCGCTTCCCGTTGCAGCTCGGCGGCCGGGAAGTGGGCGCCGACAACCGCCGCGAGCAGCGGATAGCCGCAGTCCCGCATCGCGAAATGCAGGACGCGCGGAAAGGCGTGAATCAGCGTGCCGTTCTTGAGCACGAATGCGGCGGACCTCTGAAGCAAGCCGCCGAGTGCGTCGGCATCTTCGAGGACTCGGCTTCGGGCGGGCGAGCCGCCGTCGATCTCGTCGAGACATGCGATGAATGCCCCGATCGAGCGGCCGACCTCGAACACCATCGCCGGAGCCGGCCTCAACCATTTTTCACGACCGTCTGCCGGATTGTGCTCGACGGTGACGAACTGCCCCGCCTTCAGGGCCGCGACGAACCCGGCGGTGTGCCTGGGGCTCGACGGCACGATGGCTTGCAGGGCCGTCAGCGTCGGCGCACGGCCGCCCTCCAGCCGCCAGGCATAGTAGTTGTGGATCAGCATGAACGAGAGGACGTAGCGGTCGAGCTGGTCGAACATCTTGTAGATCGGCCAGGCAACGGCCGGCTTCTCGGCCATCTGCCGGCAGTATCGGGCCAGTGCCGGGCGAAAGCGCGGGCTCGCCCGCAGACGATCGCACGCGGCCAGAAACGCTGCGTCGGGAACAGGGGCTGCGCGACCCGCCGCCGGGACGGCTTCCGTTACGAGGCGTCGCGGGCTCATGGGATCGCACATCCTGCAAAGTTTGGACACGCAGCCGCCGCATGGGAGGCTAAACAGAGGCTGCCGGTTCGACCCCGGATGTGATCTAATGCAGCGGGTTCACCGTGTCGCGTCCGATCCCGCTCAAGCCGTCCTGCCGGCATCGTCCGGCTCGAAGTTCTTGTCCAGAAGGAATCCCGCATGTGTGATGATCATCCGCTTGCCCTGTCGCGCCGTCGCCTGCTGACCGCCGGCGCGGCTGGAATGGCCGGCGCTTTCCTCGGCGGCCTCGCCCTGCCGGCGTTTGCCGAGAGCGCGCCGTCGGTGGCGGCTCCCAACGCGATTCCCCCCGACGCGGCGCTGAAGCGGCTGACCGATGGCAACGCACGTTACGTCTCGAATGCTCCACTCGACAGGGATTATCTCGCGGGACGAGCAGCGCGGGCGGCCGCACAGTACCCGATCGCCGGCATCCTGAGCTGCGCCGATGCGCGCGTGGCACCGGAACTCGTGTTCGATCAGGGCCCTGGTGAGTTGTTCATCGTGCGCGTGGCCGGCAACTTCGTCAACGACGACGGGCTTGCCAGCCTGGAATACGGGGTGAAGTTCCTGGGCGTGCCGCTGCTGATGGTGCTCGGCCATTCGGGATGCGGCGCGGTCGACGCCGCGATCAAGGTCATCAAGGACGACGTCAAGCTGCCCGGGCACCTGCCCGAGCTGATCAACGCCATCAAGCCGGCCATCAACCTGGCGGAAAAGACCAAGTCCGCCAACCCACTGGAAGCCGCCATCGAGCAGAATGTACGCTACAATGTGCGCAAGCTCATGAAGGCCAAGCCGATCATCGCGCAATATGTGGCGGCGGGTCGCGTGAAGGTCGTCGGCGGTGTCTACGACATCGCGACCGGCAAGGTGACGCTGATCTGACCGAAAATCCCCGACTGGGAGAGGAAACGGCGGCCTTCCCGGGAAGGCCGCCGTTTTTTCTTTCTTGAGACCGGCGCGCTTTCAGACGCCGGTGAAGAGCCACGCGTGCTCGGGCGCGTTGTGGAACTTCCAGATCCGGTGCGGTCCGGCCATCACGTTCAGATAGTAGTTGTCGTAGCCGTGGATCGTCGCCACCGGGTGGTAGCCGCGGGGCACCAGCACCACGTCTCCATCTTCGACGGTCACGGCCTCGTCCAGCGAGCGGTCGTCGGTATAGACGCGCTGGAAGGCGAAGCCCTGCGGCGGGTTGAGGCGGTGATAGTAGGTTTCCTCAAGCGCGCTTTCGTCGGGCAGGGCATCGCGATCGTGCTTGTGAGGCGGATAGGACGACGTATTGCCGCCGGGCGTGATCACCTCGACCACTAGGAGCGCGTGCGCGGCGCCGTCGTTCTCCGGCATGATGTTGGTGACATAGCGCGTGTTACTGCCCTTGCCGCGCACGGACCGCGGATGGGTGCCGGGCGGAATCGCGCGCGCCTCGAACCCATCGCCTCCCGGCGCCGAGCACACGGCGAGTTCCAGGTCCGTCGTCGCCTCCGCGCGCCAGACGGCGCCCGGAGGTACGTAGAGCGCATGGGGCGGCCCCTCGAACGGGTTCATGCGCTCGCCCATCTCGCCGAAATCGCGGCCATCGACCCAAAGACGGGCCTTGCCCGAGATCAGCACAAGGCAGACTTCCCGACCGTCGGTTTCGGCCGTGGCGCTTTCACCGGCTGCCAGCCTGTGGAGTGCAAAGCCCACATAGGTCCAACCTGCATTCTCGGGCGTGACATCGTGGATGAGGCCCCGCTCCCCACTCTGCCGGATCTTCAAACTGGACATGATGTGCTCCCGCCAGATTCCGCCGCCGTGCGTCAGGCACTCTCTGCCGGCAGCGAGCCCTGCCAGAGATCGACAAGGCGCGCGAACCGGCCCGCCATGTCGTCGATGGCGGCCTCGTCGCTGATTTCCTCGGCCAGCCACGCACGGGCGGCGGCGGCGAAGATGGTCCGGCCCACCGCAAAGCCCCTGACGCTCTTCGCCGTCCGGGCTGCGCTGAAGCCGGCCTGCAGCGCCTCGATTGAGGCCTCGAGGCCCAGCAATACGACGCCACGGCACCACGGATCGTTGGCCGCAATCACGGCGTCGATGTGGCCCCATGCCGCCGTCGAAGCCTGCGGCTCAAGCTTCCACCAGTCCGGCTTGATGCCGATGGCATAAAGCTCGCCGAGGACGCGCGCAGTGGTGTCGTCGCCGAGCGGCCCGTGCTTGCTGGCGATGATTTCGATAAGGAGTTCGCGGCCGACGGTACGCGCGGCCTCATAAAGGCCGCGCAACGTTTCCTGCTGCTCGCGCTTCAGGGCGTCCGGATCGTCCGGATGGTAGAAGCACAGGCACTTGATGCAGTGGTCCACGGGCCACGCGACGAGTTGGGACCCGATATCGCGGCCATGCTCGAACCGCAGCGGCCGGGAACCCGGCAGCTCGACCGGACGGCCGATCCAGGACAAGCCTGTCTTCGCCGCATCGAACAGCGCCCCGGTACCGTAGGTCTCGTCGAGCAGCATCCCGAAGCCCGGCCGTCCTGCGGCGACGCGCGCCGCGGCGCTCACCGCAAGCCTCTTGAAGGTCTCGATGCGGTCGTGCGGAACGCCGAGCTCATCGGCTACGGCCGCGAGCTGCGAGCGATGGTCGATCGCCAGCGCCATCACCTGCGGGATCGCCTTCCGGCGAGTCGTCGCCCAGTGAACGTGATTGAGCATCTCGTCGCGACGCAGAGCGCGGTGCGTGCTGCCGTGAGCGAGGAAATACTGCAGCTCCTCCCAAGTCGGGATCTCCGGCGAGCACATCAGCCGCGACACGGCGAACGCCCCGCAGGCATTGGCCCAGGTGGCGGAGACGTGATGCGGCTCTCCGCGCAGCCATCCGCGGAGAAAGCCGGACATGAAGGCATCGCCGGCGCCGAGCACGTTGTAAACCTCGATGGGAAAGCCCCTCCCGACGATGCCTTGCTCAAGATCGTCGGGAATCGCGCCGTCATAGACGATGCAGCCCATCGGGCCGCGCTTCAGCACGATGGTCGCGGCCGAAGCGGCGCGGATCGTCCGCAATGCCGACAGCAGGTCGGCCTCGCCGGAGGCAATCAGCACCTCTTCCTCGGTCCCCACGATCAGGTCGCACTCCGCCAGCACCGTGCGCAGATGGGCCGAGACGTGATCGGACGCGATATAGCGCTCCTCGCCGGCGTCGTGGCCCGCAAGGCCCCAGAGATTCGGCCGGTAGTCGATATCGAACACAACACGCGCGCCGTTCGCCCGCGCCAGTCGCATCGCCTTGCGCTGGGCAGCATCCGTAGCGGGCTTCGAGAAATGCGTCCCGGTGACGAGAACCGCGCGGGAAGAGGCCACGAAAGCCTCGTCGACATCGTCCTCGCAGATCGCCATGTCCGCGCAGTTCTCGCGATAGAAAATCAGCGGGAAGGTCTTGTCGTTCTCGACAGAGAGCAGCACGAGCGCCGTCAGACGCTCTCGGTCGGTGCGAACGCCGGTGACATCCACGCCCTCGCGTTGCAGCTGCTCGCGGATGAAGCGGCCCATCTGTTCGTCACCGACGCGGGTGATGAGCGCCGACTTCAAGCCGAGCCGAGCCGTGCCGACCGCGATATTGGCGGGACAGCCACCCAGCGACTTGAAGAAGGAGCCGACGTCCTCCAGCCGCGTGCCGATCTGCTGGCCGTAGAGATCGACCGAGGACCGGCCGATGGTGATGACGTCGAGCATGGCAGGCGCATCCGTGGCGTTGCTGTGATCCATCAGAATTCTCCCGGAGCCGTTCCCGCCAGACCCGTCAAGACCGCGCGACCGGCCGGCTGCGCATCAACGCAACCGTCTCGCGCTCGGCACGGCGGCAGACCTGCGGCGGACGCCCCTGAAGGACGAGTTCGGCGTCGGCGAGCACCAGCCGTCCGATTTCGAGGAAGCTCTCCGGCATTCCGCCGCTGCGATGGCTGGAAAGGATGACGCCTTCCACGCGCCGCAAGGGCGAATCCGCTTCAAGCGGCTCGACGGGGAACACGTCGATCCCGGCGCGGATACGGCCGGTCGCGAGGTGCCGCTCCAGCGCCAGGAAATCGACGATGCCGGCACGGCTCATGACGAGCAGCACCGCCCCTTCCGGCATCAGCGACAGTTCCCGCTCGCCGATGAAGCCCTGGTTCTGGCTCGTCGAGCTCGCAAACAGGAACACCACGCGGGAGGTGGCGAACACGTCGTCGAGCGACGCGGGCTCGCAGCCTTCCGCCTCGATCAACCGAGGGGGCAGCCAGGGGTCGTAGACCCGCACCTTGCAGCGGAACGGGCGCAGCATCCGCCGGAGCGCCCGGCCGAGATCGCCGAGACCGACGATGCCGACCGGGGTACCGGTGAACAGGAAGCAGCCGGCATTGCTCGCAAGCCCCCACGCCTCCGACCCATCACGGAAGGCCTCGTGGATCCCGGTCACGCCGCGGGCGAGATCGAGCGCCATTGCCAGCGCCGTCTCGGCGACGGACGTGGCGTAGGCCGGGCTGATGTTGAGCACGTGAATGCCGCGGTCGAAGCACGCGGGATAATCGATGTTCGGCAGGAAGTTGCCTTCGACATTGAAGATCGCGCGAAGCTTCGGCATCCGCGCAAGACGCGCGGCATCGAGATCGATCTGGCCGATGACGATCACGGCCTCCGAGAGCGCCTCGTCGAGTTCGTCTGGCGAGAGGCGGCTGCCGTCGGCGTGAATCACGAGACGGCCAAGCGATCCGAGCCGGGCGAGGACCTCAGGCTCGAAGATCATCTCCAGCGTGCGCGGCTCGGGATCGGCGATCAGGATGACGGGTGCGGTCTGCATCTCTCACTCCGCCGCGACAGGTGTCGTTTCCGGCAGGCGGCAGTCGATCCACGCGCCATCGGCGGCGTTGGAGCGGATCGCCGCCTCGACGAACGCGACGCCCTTCGCGCCGTCGATCACCGTCGGGTACGCCAGCAACCCCTCGGGCAAGGCGCGTCCCGCCCGCCGCGCCTCGATGGCGACCGCCATCTCGGTGTAGAGATTGGCCCAGGCATCCGTCAGGGCTTCGGGATGGCCCCGGGGCATCCGCACGAAGCGGATAGCCTCCTCCTGCATCCCCGCGCCGTAGCCCCGGCCGATGACCTGCGTCGGCTGGTCGAGCGGGGTGTAGCGCACGTATTCTGGGTTCTCCTGCTCCCACTCCAGCCCGCCCGTGGTGCCGAAC
>JAEZMP010000566.1 GCA_023442215.1 Pseudomonadota bacterium | reverse complement strand
CGCCCGTCGTCGAGCGCATCCTCGATTTCCTGGGTGAACAGGCCCTTGCCGCCGATCTCCGTCAGCGGCCGGTCGGTGATGCGGTCGCCGGCGGTGGACATCACGACGATATCCGTCTCCACCCCCTGGGCGGCGAGGGCGGCCTCGACCATATGAGCCTGGGCGAGGGCGAGCGGGCTTCCGCGGGTGCCGATGCGCAGCTTATTCGTTTGCACGTGCCGGGGTCGATTTGTTAGGGCCTCGGTCGAGGCGCGGTGTTGCGACAATAGCGGCGTCTGCGCTATGCGCGACCGTCGGGTGCGCGCACGACGCAGGACGTCGCGAGTGGCGCAACTTGGAACGGGCGCCGTGCCCTTGTCCACCTCGGATCTTTCCCGGGGCCGGCATCCCGGCATGGCCGAGTGGACGGGCGTCGGCCGCCGGGGTGCGGCGGTGGGCCTCGAGGAGCAGTCATGATCGTTCTCGGCATCGAGACGAGTTGCGACGAGACGGCGGCCGGAATCGTGAGCCGCGACGGCGACGGGGCGGGCACCGTGCTGTCCAATGTCGTGCGCGCGCAGCTCGAGGATCACGCGCCCTATGGCGGCGTCGTGCCAGAAATCGCCGCCCGCGCCCATGTCGCCCTGCTCGATCGCGTTGTGGCGGAGGCGGTGTCGAAGGCCGGCATTCCGCTCGCCGAAATCGATGCCGTGGCGGCCACCACCGGCCCCGGCCTGGTCGGCGGGCTGATGGTCGGCGCCATGACCGGCAAGGCCATCGCGTTCGCCGCCGGCAAGCCGTTCGTGGCCGTCAATCATCTAGAGGCCCACGCGCTGACGGCGCGGCTGACCGACCATGTGGCGTTCCCCTATCTGCTGCTGCTCGTCTCCGGCGGCCACACCCAGATTCTCGCGGTGCGCGGCGTCGGCGACTACGAGCGCTGGGGCACCACCATCGACGATGCGCTCGGCGAGGCGTTCGACAAGACGGCGAAGCTTCTCTGCCTCGGCCATCCCGGCGGCCCGGCGGTGGAGCGCGCTGCCGCCACCGGCGACGCGGCGCGGTTCGCCCTGCCGCGGCCGTTGATCGGCCGCGCCGGGCTCGATTTCTCGTTTGCGGGGCTGAAGACGGCAGTCCGGCTCGCCGCAGAGCGCGCGGCGCCGCTCTCGCCCGCGGACGTGGCCGATCTCTGTGCCTCCTTCCAGGCGACGGTCTCCGGCATCGTCGCCGCCCGCGCCCGGGATGCGCTCGCCCGCTTCCGCGACGAGACCGGCATGGCGAAGCCGGTCCTCGTGGTTGCCGGCGGCGTCGCCGCCAATGCCGCCATCCGCTCCGCGTTGCAGGCGGTGGCCGCGCAGGCTGGCGGCACCTTCGTCGCCCCGCCGCTGGCGCTCTGCGGCGACAACGGCGTGATGGTCGCGTGGGCTGGCGCCGAGCGGCTGGCGCTCGGCCTTCAGGATGGGCTCGACGCCCCGGTGCGGGCGCGCTGGCCGCTCGATCAGCACGCGGCGCCGGTGGTCGGACACGGTCGCCTCGGAGCCAAGGTCTGATGCGCGCGGCACCCGTTCCGCAGCCCGTGCCGGTCGGATCGAGGCGATCTGACGGCGGTGACGTGTGCACGCTCTCGAACCTGAAGCAGGTGCCGCGCCGGCGCGCCGGCCGTGGAGGTCGCCGTGACGCATCCTGAACCGCCGCGGGTGGAAACGGTCGGCATCGTCGGCGGCGGGGCCTGGGGAACCGCGCTCGCGCTCGCGGCGGCCCGCGCCGGGCGGCGGCCGCTGCTGTGGGCGCGCGATCCCGCGACCGTCGCGGCGATCAATCTCTCCGGCGAGAACCCGCGCCACCTGCCAGGCATCCGGCTCGATCCGCCGGTCGCCGCGACCCTCGATCTCGACGAGGCGGCCGCCTGCGATTTCGTGGTGCTCGCCACCCCCGCGCAGACCACCCGGGCGGTCGCGGCCGATCTCGCGGGCCGGCTCCGTCCCGGAACTCCGGTGGTGCTCTCCGCCAAGGGGTTCGAGGCGGGAACCGGCCGGCTACTCGCCGATGTGCTCGCCGAGGTCGCCCCGGCCGCGGTGCCGGCGGTGCTTTCGGGGCCGAGCTTCGCCGTCGACGTCGCCCGCGGTCTTCCGACCGCCGTCACCGTCGCCGCCGCCGATATCGCCCTGGCGGATGCCGTCGCCGCGGCCTTCGCCGGCCCCTCGTTCCGGCCCTATGCGTCTGACGACGTCATCGGCGTCGAGGTCGGCGGTGCCCTGAAGAACGTGCTCGCCATCGCGAGCGGGGTGGTGGTCGGCCGCGGCCTCGGCGCCAGCGCCCAGGCCGCGCTCGTCGCCCGCGCCTTCGCCGAACTCGTCCGCCTCGCCGTCGCCCTCGGCGGGCGGGCGGAGACGCTCACCGGCCTGTCGGGGCTCGGCGACCTGTTCCTCACCACGTCGAGCCGGCAATCGCGCAATTTCGCCTACGGCATCGCGCTTGGCGAAGGCCGCGCGGTCCAGGGGCCTGAGGAATCCGGTCCCCTGGTCGAGGGCGCCAAGACCGCGCCGGTCGCCGTCGCCATCGCGCGCCGCCTCGGGGTGGACCTGCCGGTGACCGAGGCGGTCGCCGGCCTGGTCGAGGGCCGGGTGTCCGTGGACGAGGTGATGGCCAGCCTGCTCGCCCGCCCGCTCAAGCGCGAGCACGCCTAGAGCCTATCCCGTTCAGACCGAACCGAGCTGAACGGGACGGAAGGCTCAAGCTCTTGAATCCGGAACGCTTTCTTTCCGATCTGATGTTTCCGTCAGATCGGAAGGCGCTCTGGAGCCAATGTTTTGAATCCGCAGCGCCTCGCTTCGACAGGATCCGCCATGGCACGTGCCGATTTCCTCTCCACCCGCCTGTACGTCGAGGCGCCGCTCGCCGCCGGGGCGGAGATCGAGGCGACGCGCGATCAGGCGAACTATCTCCTCAACGTGCTGCGCAAGCGCGCGGGCGACGGGCTTCTCGTGTTCAACGGCCGCGACGGCGAATGGCGCGCCGTGGTGTCGGATGCCGACCGCAAGCGGTGCCGCCTTGCCGTGGACGCCGAAATCCGTCCGCAGACGCCGGCGCCGGACATCGATTTCCTGTTCGCGCCGCTGAAGCACGCCCGGCTCGATTATGGGGTGCAGAAGGCGGTGGAGATGGGCGCGGGCCGGCTGCGTCCGGTGATGACCCGGCGGACCCAGGCGAGCCGGGTCAATCTCGACCGGATGCGCGCGAACGTCATCGAAGCGTGTGAGCAATGCGGCGTCATCGCCGTGCCCTCGGTACTGGAGACGGTGGATTTCACCACGCTGCTCGATCGCTGGCCGGCCGAGGAGCCGGACCGCCGGATCGTGTTCTGCGACGAGGGCGACGCCGGGGCGAATCCGCTTCCGGTGCTCTCTGCGCTGCCGCGCGGCCCGCTCGCGGTGCTGATCGGCCCGGAAGGCGGGTTCTCCGAGGAGGAGCGTGCGCGCCTCAGGGCGGCGCGGTTCGTCACCGCGATTCCGCTCGGGCCGCGCATTCTCCGGGCGGATACGGCGGCGGTCGCGGCGCTGGCGGTGGTGCAGGCCGTGCTCGGCGACTGGCAGTAGAGGCGTGGAAATGGCATTTGTACCCAAAGCGCTCTGTCGCTATCGTGCGGCGCTCCGGGCCGGGCGGGTTCACCCCTCGTCCCGTTCCCTCGTGACAGCCGGCCGGTTCCATGGCGCGTGATACCCTCGACAATTCCCCGATCGAAGGCATGGATGCCCTGATCGCCTGGTTCGAAGACGGCTCCAAGCCGCGCGAGCGCTGGCGCATCGGCACCGAGCACGAGAAGTTCGGGTTCCATGTGCACGATCTTTCGCCCGTCGCCTATGACGGGCCGCGAGGCATCGAGGCGCTGTTGCGCGGCATGGAGGGATTGCTCGGCTGGGAGCCGATTCTCGACGCCGGCAAGATCATCGGGCTCGTCGATCCCACCGGCGGCGGCGCCATCAGCCTCGAGCCCGGCGGGCAGTTCGAGCTTTCCGGCGCACCGCTCGAGACCCTGCACCAGACCTGCGCCGAGACCAACGCCCACCTCGCCCAGGTGCGCGAGATCGCCGGGCCGCTCGGCATCGGCTTCCTCGGTCTCGGCTTCTCCCCGGTCTGGACGCTGGCCGAAACGCCGCGGATGCCGAAATCGCGCTACGCCATCATGTCCGGCTACATGCCGAAGGTCGGCACCCTCGGCCTCGACATGATGTACCGCACCTGCACCATCCAGGTGAATCTCGACTATGGCGACGAGGCCGACATGGTCCGCAAGATGCGGGTCGGTCTCGCGCTGCAGCCGGTCGCCACGGCCCTGTTCGCGAACTCGCCGTTCACCGAGGGTCGGCCGAACGGCTACGAATCCTTCCGCGGCCAGATCTGGCACGACACCGACAACAACCGGGCGGGCGGATTGCCGTTCGCCTTCGAGGACGGCTTCGGCTTCGAGCGCTATATCGACTGGGTGCTCGACGTGCCGATGTATTTCGTCAAGCGCGGCGACCGCTACATCGACGTCGCCGGCCAGAGCTTCCGCGACTTCCTCAAGGGCCGCCTTCCGGGGCTGCCCGGCGAATTGCCCAACATGGGCGACTGGACCAACCACGTCTCCACCGTGTTTCCGGACGTGCGCCTGAAGCGGTTTCTGGAAATGCGCGGCGCCGATGGCGGGCCGTGGCGCTCCATCGTGGCGCTGCCGGCGTTCTGGGTCGGGCTGCTCTATGACGAGACCGCCATCGGCCAGGCGGCCGAGATGGTCCGCGAGTGGAGCGCCGAGGAGCGCGATGCGCTGCGCCAGTCCGTTCCGCGCCAGGGGCTCGACGCGCCGTTCCGCAACCGCACGGTCCGCGATCTCGCCCGCGATGCGGTGGAGATCGCCCGCGGCGGCCTCGCCCGCCGCGCCCGGCTGAACCGCGAGGGCGCCGACGAGACCGGCTTCCTCGCCCCGCTCGACGAGGCCCTGGATAAGGGCACGCCGGCCCGCCGGATGCTGACGGAATTCGACGGGGCCTGGAACGGCGATATCAGCCGCGCATTCGCCGAATACGCCTTCTGAGGCCTTCTGAACCGGATGCGGGCCGGGACCGCATCGGCGAACCCGCCTTGCCCTGATGGTCCGGGTCGCTTCCGACCGGATGATATCCTCCGGTCGGCGGGGAACTGCACCGGATTCAAGATGCGCTATCGTATCGTTTCCACCTGCGAGCGGCCCGATCTGGCTGTGACGACCGCGACATGGCGGTGGAGCGGCTTCTTCAGGGAGCGGGGCGTGCCCGTCGAGGAGGTCATCCGCTACGAGCGCGACCATCTCGTCGCTGGCTCCCCGATGCTTCGCACGCTGGTGCTTCTTGCCGAAGGCGAGCCCGTCGGCATGGTTTCCCTGCTGAGCAACGATCTCGAAGGCCGGCCGGATCTCGGGCCCTGGCTCGGCGATCTCTTCGTCGACGCGCGATTCCGCGGGTGCGGGCATGCGCTGCGCCTGATCGCAGCGCTGGAAGCCTCGGCGCGCGCGGAGGGTGTGGAGCGGCTATGGCTCTACACCGAGGACGCCGCTGGGCTCTACCGCAAGGCGGGCTGGAGCGAGGTCGAAGCGGCCGTTTCCGGCGGAAAGCCCGTGCGGGTGCTCTACAGGGACCTTCAATGCAAATGACCTCGCCGGGCTTTTCCGCCCGGCGAGGTCATGAAGCAGTTCCGGTTGCACCGGCGCCTGTTCGTTCGGATCCCGGTGAAAGGACCTGACGCGACCGGGCCGAAGCGGTCTATCGCGGCCCCCGCCTGCGCCGGGGCCGCCGTGTTCGCTCAGAGGGTATTGGAGCAGTCCGAGTTGTCCGTCGCGCGGCTTTCGCGCACGATCTTGCGGCTCGCCAGGAAGGCGTCCAGCAGGCCGGCATCGGGATATCGCTCGCGCAATGCCGCCTTGGCGGCCGCGCGCCGTTCCACCGCGAGGATGCGCAGCCGGGCCGTCGGATCGCGCCGTGGCGCCGACGCGAGCGCGGCGTGGACATCGCCGCGCGTGATGCCGATGTCGCGCAGCATGCAGTCGTCCATCGTCAGCAGCGCGCGCGCCTCCCGGCGGTTTCGCGCGGCCTCCAGGAAGGCGCCGATGGCCTTGGCCACCACGCGCAGACCGCCGACGGCGGAGGAACCGAGCCGTGAGAGACGCGACGAGGGGGCGGGGGCGAACATGGTCCTGGTCCTTCCTGATGATGGTCGGGCGACACGATGCCTGCGCCGACGATCGGACGATGCCCGTGCGACATTGATCAGTCCAACGAATGTTTGTAATGTCATCCATAAGAGACGTTGATCTGAGGCCGAGCGGCGCGCTCTGTGGCCCGGAATCACACGCGAAATGCCCGGCGCCGGCAGGCTTGCGGCTCGCCGGGAAGCCGTTTCAGGACACGGTGACGTCCAAACAGGGTGATGCCCATGGCCCCGGTGCTCGATCTCGATCAGTTGCGAACCTTCGTCGCGATCGCCGAATCCGGCAGTTTCACGCGCGCGGCGGATGCGGTCCACAAGACCCAGTCTGCGGTCTCCATGCAGATGCGACGGCTGGAGGAGCGAATCGGCCGGCCGATCTTCTCCCGCGACGGCCGCCAGTCCCGTCTCACCGAAGATTGTGAGCGCCTGCTCGCCTATGCCCGGCGCATCGTTCAGCTCAACGACGAGACGCTCGCGGCTTTCGACGAGCACGAACTGACCGGCCGGCTGCGCTTCGGCATCCCCGACGATTATGCCGACCGCTTCCTGCCGGAGATCCTCGCGCGCTTCGCCCGCTCCAATCCCCGCGTCGAGGTCACGGTGCTCTGCCAGCCGACGGCGATGCTGAT
>JAEZMP010000534.1 GCA_023442215.1 Pseudomonadota bacterium | reverse complement strand
GACGAGAACGACGACTTGGTAGAACAGGACGGAGATCAGCACCGAGACGACCGCGACCGACCAGATCATCCCGTAATCGAGATAGCCGCGGGACTGGTTCAGAAGATTGCCGAGCCCGGTGCCGGTTGCGAGCCACTCCGCGATCATCACGCCGAGCAGCGCTCGCGGCACCGCGAGGCGGGTGGCGGCGAAGAGATAGGGCAGGGATGCCGGCAGAGAGACGAGCCGAAGCTGCGTGAACGGCCCGGCTCCGTAGGCTCGCGGCACGTCCAGCGCGGCCTGAGGTACGAGCGCCAGCCCCTGGGCGATGGTGACGAAGGCGGGGAAGAACGTCACCGAAACGGTGATCCACAGGATCACCGACGGTCCGCGGCCGAGCAGCAGCACGAGAAGCGGTGTGAGCGCGACGAGCGGCATGGTCTGGGTGACCAGCGCCACCGGCATCAGGGCGCGCGTGATCCCCGGCCGCACGACCGAGGCAATCGCCAGCATGGCAGCGAAACCGATGCCGGCGACCATGCCGAGCACCGCCATCGGCAGGGTTTCACCGAGCGCCGCGATGAGCCGCGCCTGCGCCGTGCCGGAAGCGGGCAGCAGGAACAGATATTCGAACAGGCCGGCGGGCGTCTTGGCGATCATCGCCGGCGCGCCGAGAAGGGCGAGCAGCAGCCACCACAACGCCAGCGGCATCAGCACCGATCCGAGCGTCATGAGCGCCGAGAACCAGAGCGGTCCGGCCGCATCTGCCGCCAGCGGAGGGCTTGCCGGAATGGTCACGGCGCGCGTGGCGCCGGTGAAGCGCAGCGCGATCAGCGAGAACAGGCCATAGGCCAACCCCGCGATCAGCGTGGCGGCGAGCCCGATGCCCCACAGCCGGTCCGGTTCGGCGCGGCCGAGCGAGCCGATGAGATAGGCCCCGAGGCCGAAACGGCCGCCGCCGCCGAACTCCGCCAGGATGGAGCCGAGCACCGCGTTCGGCGCCGCGATGCGAAGGCCCGAGAGGATGGAGGGCACCGCCGCGCGAAACTGCACGAACCGCAGCAACGCGAGCCGCCGTCCGCCATAGGCGCGCACCACGTCGAGCATCCGGCTGTCGGCCTGTGTCAGGCCGGTGACGGTCGCCGTCATGGTGACGAAATAGCAGCCGACAGCCGCAAGCACGACGCGCGGCGTCATCCCGGAAAGAGTCAGGACCAGCAGCGGCGAGATGGCGATGGGCGGCAGCGCGAACAAGGCGATGTTGATGCCTCGGCCGAGCCGCGAGGCGACCGGCACGAGGGCGAACAGCACGCCCGCCGCGATGGCGACGGCGTTGCCGATGAGGAAGCCGAGGCCCGCGCCGGCGAGCGTTGCGCCGATATGGGGCGGATAGTCGGCCCTGTCCACCCAGAGCCGCATCAGCACCGCGGTGGGCGCAGGCAGCGCACCGTGGGCGACGAGCCCGAAGCGGCCGACGATCTCCCAAGCGACGATGAGGATCAGCCAGTTGCGCCATGTCGCCCATCGCGCGGAGGCGTTGGCCGAGGCTGCGTTCTCCTTTGCGGCCCGCGCCTCAGTGGCCATCGAGCGCTCCGGCGATCTCATCTTCGAGGCGGTGGAACGCCGCGGCGGTGAAGATGTCGGGATGGCGCGGACGGGGAAGGGGAATATCGACGATGCGCCCGATGCGGCCGGGGCGGCTCTGCATCACCACGACGCGGTCCGCGAGAAAAACGGCCTCGTCGATCCCGTGGGTGACGAGCAGGGTCGTCGTGCCGCTTTCCATCCAGATGCGCTGCAGTTCGATATTCATCTGCCGGCGCAGGATCTGGTCGAGCGCGCCGAACGGCTCGTCGAGAAACAGCACCTTGGGATCGGTGACCAGCGAGCGGGCGATGGCGACGCGCTGGCGCATGCCGCCGGAAAGTTCGCCCGGCAATGCGTTCTCGAACCCGGCAAGGCCGACGAGCCCGATCAGTTCGCCGATCTTCGCTGCGTTCGCCCGGCGCGAGCGGCCGAGCACGTCGAGCGGCAGCGCGATATTGTCGGCGACCGTGCGCCACGGCATCAACGCGGCGTCCTGGAAGGCGACGCCCGTAATGCCGCCGCGCGCGGCCTCCGCCGGGGGAAGGCCGCCGATGGCGATCTCGCCGCCGTCCGGCTGGTCGAGCCCCAGCGCGATGCGGAGCAGGGTGGACTTGCCGCACCCCGACGGGCCGATGAGGGCTGTGAAGGATCCGGCCGGGCAATCGAGCGACACCGCGTCGAGCGCCTGCACGGCGGCACCGCGGCCCGAGAAGGACCGCGACACCGCCGTGAGACGGATGCCGGAAGGCGGGTTCATTCGAGTTCCGCGAGAACGGTGGTGTCGAAATAGTCCTTCTTCGCAGGGATTCCGACTTCCGAGAGCGCCTTGATGTTGGCCTCGATCGATTCCTCGCTCATGGAGAAGATGCCGCCGGCGGCCTCGATCAGCGGCTTCTGCGCCGTGTTGAAGTAGACCTCGTTGGCGACCGAGCGCCCGGTGCCCTTGAACCAGGTATCGGCGAAGGTCGGCGGATAGACGGCCGGGTCCTTGAGGTTCTCGACCCAGCCCTTGCGGCTGGCCTTGAGGAAGGCGACGATTTCCTTGCGCTTCGTCTTCAGCGTCTCTTCGGTCACGACGACGGTGTCGTTGAAGATCGTGAAGCCGTAGTCGTAGAGCAGGAACGACACGGCCTTTTCGCCGGCCTGCTCGATGGTGAAGGGCACGTTGGTGGTGAAGTCGACGGAGGCGTCGATCTCGCCCTTGATGAGGGGGGTCGGATCGTAGGCGTAGGGCACGATCTTGACCTGGGACCGGTCGACGCCGGAGATCTTCAGCATCGCCTCGACCGAGATCACGTTGACCGGCGGCACGGCGAGCGTCTTGCCGACGAGGTCCTTCGGCTCACGGATCGGGTTCTTCGCCAGCGAGATCACGCCCAGCGGGTTCTTCTGGTATTGCGCGCCGATGATCTTGAACGGGGCGTTCTGCTCGACGATGGCCTTGATGGTGGTGTCGGGCGTGGTCAGCGTCAGGTCGGCCTTGCCGGCGATCAGCGTGCTTTCCGGGATCACGTCCGGACCACCGGACAGATAGGTGAGATCGAGGCCCTCGTCCTTGTAGAAGCCCTTATCGGCGGCCAGGAAATAGCCGGAGAACTCGGCGTCGTTGATCCAGGAGGCCTGGAAGGCGAAGGGCGAGGCCGCGTGCGCCGTGCCTCGGCCGAGCAGCGGATAGGCCGCGGCGGCGCCCATGAGGCCGCCTGCGAGGCCAAGGAAGCGGCGTCTGTCGACGTTGAAGCTCATTGCGGTCGTTCCCCTTGCTGGATGTCGTTCAGGCGATTCCCCGAATGCGGGCGAGTTCCCGCAGGGGCGGTATCTGGTTGATTTCCTGCGGCGTCAGGAGATCCCACTTCATGCCGCGCGGCCGGCGGCCGGCGCGATCCACGCGAATGAGCCGGCCCGGCGTGGCGATGATGTCGACCGGCATGTCGGTCTCGCCGATCTGGAGGTGATCCTCGACGACCTGTGACTCATGGACGATCGCGGCGACCGGCGTCGTCTCGGAGGCGAGCCCGAGATCGGTGAACATCCCCCACTCCAGATCGAAGAAGGTGTGGCCCTTGCCGAACCGCACGCCGTCCACGGAGACGGCGGAGGCACCCGTCGCCATGAAGTCGAACCTTCCGAGCGCGACGATGTCCTCCAGCGTCACCGGCCTGGCGAAGTGCTCGATGCCGTCGAGCCAGGAGGCGTAGAGCTCGGCGCCTTCGGGCACCACGTCAGGTGCGAGATAGAGAAAGCCGCGCTGAATATTGTAGGTCGCGGTGACCATCGGCACCCGCGCCGCGATCAGTCGGCGGCGCAGCGCGGTCATGGAGTTGTCCGGCGTGACGAAGGCCAGTCGGCAGCCCGCAAAGGTCGGCAGCGCGGTAATGCGATCCGTGGCCGTCTCGGCGCCGTCGAAATCCGGAATGAACTCGGCGAAGTCGAGATGGAACCGCGTGTCGGGGCGCGCGGCGTCCTTCAACCGGTCCCATATGCGCTGGCGTGTGAGGCGTGCGTTCGACATGGACGCATCCCGGGCGGTCGCGTGCTGGTCGGCCGCGAGCCGTTGGTTTCAATGTTTCGCGAGAATGAAACATCAGTTTCATGTTTGCAAGGGTCGTGATAGATCTTTTTATGGGCGCCGGATGGGCATGGCAGGCTGATGGCTTCTCGACTGGTTCTGCGGATTCAGGAACGGTATTCCCGCTTGACGAGCGGCGAGCAGAAGCTCGCCCAGCTCATCCTCGACCGGCAGGACGACATCCTCACCCACTCCGCGACCGAGATCGCGGAGATGGCTGGTGTCTCCAAGGCGACGGCGGCGCGGTTCTTCCAGCATCTCGGCTATGCTGACTTCAACGAGGTGAAGCTGCAGGCGCGCGAGGAGCGCAACCGCACCCAACCCTACGAGTTCTCGGTCACCAAATCCGAGCAGGTGGCGATGGGGCGCACCATCGGCGCCCATCTCGAACTCGAACTGCGCAATCTCACCAAGACGTTCGAGGAATTGCGGTCGGACAAGGTGAGGGAGGCCGCCGAATTGATCGCCGATGCGCCGCGGGTCTGGGTGCTCGGGCTTGGCCCGGAGGAGGGCTTCGCGCGCTATGCGCGTCTCCTCTTCGCGCGGCTGCGCCACGGCGTGATGATTCTCGGCATCAACCAGGGCTCGTGGGCGGAAGACCTCGCCATGACCGGTCCGAAGGACGTGCTGCTGCTGATCACGCTGCCGCCGCATCAGAGCGTGCTGAAGCCGATCCTGAGCTTCGCCGCGACGAGCCGGCTCAACGTGGTCACCATCACCGACCGCACGTCGATGCTAGAGGCGCAGCGCTATTCGAAGGTGGTCCTGCCCTGCCACGTATCGAGCTTCGCGCTGGGGCCCTCCCACACGGCGGTGTCGAGCGCCATCCGGCTGCTCGCCCTGACCTTCGCCGCCAAGGTCGGCAAGTCGGCCGAACAGCGCAGCGAGATCGTCGCCAGCATCCACGAGGAACTCGGCGACCTCGAGTGAGGGCGCCACTCCCCTCGCGCACCCGCTTTGCTGTGTGAGACCCGATAGGGGGTCGTCCCGCCCGCGGAAGACACACGCGAAGAACGCGAGAGGACGCTGCCGCAGCTGGCGCTTGCCTCCGCCGCCAGCGTCATGCGAGTGTCATATGTATGCAATCCCACGATACCGGACCGGAATCGTCAGGCTTGCGCCAGCCGGCTGCGTCACGAGGCCGGGCAAATAAGGCGAAAATCGCCAGGGCGGGGGAATCATGGAATCCGTTGCAACAGCCGTTGCAGGTTGCCGCACGCGCGTAACGAGGCCGATGCGCCAGTCCTGGCAGAATGGCACCCCGACCCGCCGCCTGCTGACAGGGACATCCGCCCTCTCGTCGCTTTCGCTGACCGCAGCGGGCGTCGCGCCGCTAGCCTTGCTCGCGGTGGCGCTCAGCAGCCCGGCCGAGGCGGCCTGCAGCCAGTCCGGCACGACGACGATAACGCAGTGCGACTCGACGGCCGTGACCGTCACGATGACGCCGGGCACCGGGTCCCTGACGGTCGACGGCGTCGCCACGGGGGTGGTGGCCTATGCCTCTCCGACCACGCCCGGCACCTACAACCAGACGGTTACGCTGACGGGCAACACGGTCATCAATAACCCGACCTACAGCGCGCTCGTCATGCAGTTCGGAACCGATAGCGCGTGGCCTCCGAACGTCATCGACGTGTTCGTGAACGCCAACGTGAACATCGGCCCGAACGTTTACGCCACAATGGGGGGCGGCGGCGGGTTCGGCGCCATCTGGGTGCGCAACGACAAGGGTGGCAGCATCGCGATTGACAATGCGGGTACGCTCGTAGGAACAGCGGTCTCGACGAGCGACAACACGGCCACGCTCGACGGCGCCACCAATCTCGGCCCGGTCACGATCGTCAACAGCGGTTCCGTCACCTCCACCAACGCCCGCGGCATCTACGCCGACGGCAATTACAGCGGCACCATCCAGCAAACTGTCTCGGTCACGAACACCGAGACGGGCACCGTCTCCGCCTATACGGCGGGCATCCGCGTGATCGATTATTACGGCCTTGCCGCGATCAACAATGCGGGCACGGTGACCTCCACGCTGTTCCAGAGCCTGATCGCGTGGTCGTCCAACGGCGACGCCACGATCATCAATTCGGGCACCGCCATCTCCGGCAACGACAATGCCGTCTTTGCCGCCACGGAAACGGGTGCGGCGACCGTGATCAACAGCGGCACGGTCATAGCAGAGGGCAATCCGTCGCTCGATGCCGCCCGCGCCGCTCTCAGCACCTCGGCCGGCTATAACGGCTTGCGCGCCACGGTAGACATCTCCGGTAACGCATTGGTCCTGAACGTGGCGCCGGGCACCGTTACCGCCACCCGGGACAGCGGTATCCTCGCGGAAACGCCCACCGGCAACGTGATGGTGCAGAACCAGGGGGCGGTCACCGGCTACACCGGCATCGTGGTCAACAGCGGGCTCGCCTCCGGCGGCACGGCCGCCACCGTCTCCACCATCGACGGCGACATCACCGTGATCAATAGCGGCACGGTGACCGCGACCGACGTCGCAATCTCGCTCGACGGCAGCACCAATGCGTTCGCAAACGCGGGGGTCGTCACCACGGCCGGTTCGACGGCGGTCGAGACCGGCAACGGCGACAGCACGATCGTGAATGCCGGCACGATTTCAGCCGGGTCCGCGTCGGGTATCGCGATCGCCATGGGCACGGGCAACAACCGCCTTGTGCTCTCCGACACCTCCGTGCTCGTCGGCAAGGTCGTGAACGGCAGCAGCAACAACCTGCTCGAACTGACGGGAAGCGGCTCGGGAGCGCTCGGTCTCGGCGTCAGTTCGGCCGGCGCCTATCAGGGCTTTGCGAACCTGACCAAGACCGGTACGGGAACGTGGACGCTGACGGGCAGCGGCAGCAGCCTCAGCGGCACGGTGTCGGTGGAAAGCGGCACACTGCAGATCGCTTCCGGCGGACAAATCGCGGCAGGCGCGGTGACCGTCGCCAGTGGTGCGTTGACGGTCTCCAGCGGCGCTGAAATCAGCGCTCCGACGATCACCGTCGCCTCGCTCGCGGCCGCCACAGGCGCGCTCAATATCGGTGCAGCCTCCGGGCAGGCTGCCGCGGCGCCCGGCACGGTGAACGCGAGCCAGGTCGTGTTTGGCGCCGGTACGGGCTCAGTCGTCTTCAACCACACCGCCTCCGACTACACGTTCGCACCCGCGATTTCCGGCAACGGCACCGTCGTCGTCGAAAGCGGGACGACCATACTGACCGGCGCCAACACCTATAGCGGCGGCACCACGGTCGCCTCCGGCACGCTTTCCGGCAACGCCACCAGCCTGCAGGGCAACATCGCCAACAACGGCGCCGTGGTGTTCGACCAGGCCGGCACCGGCACCTATGCCGGCGTCGTCTCCGGCACCGGCTCCCTCACCAAGACCGGCACCGGCACCCTGATCCTCACCGGCGAGAACACCTA
>JAEZMP010000476.1 GCA_023442215.1 Pseudomonadota bacterium | reverse complement strand
CCTCGAACTGCGCCGCCCGCCCGTTTCCCGCCCGCCAGAAGTAACCCATGTCGCGGCTCGTCGGCCATCCGTCCAGAGTGAGGAGGGCGATGTCATCCTCCACATGGAACTCCGACCGTGCGTAGAGTTCGGGAAACAGCGACATCCCCATCCCCATCAGCACCATCTGGCGCAGCGCGTCCAGGCTGGTTCCCTCGTAGTCCTCGCGCATGTCGGCGCCGCACGCGGTGGCGAGTTCGCGCACCCGCTCGAACAGATGGTGGCCACGCCCCAGCGTGAGCAACCTCTCACCGCGCAGCGCCTTCGCGTCGACATGGCCACGGGAAGCCAGCGGATGATCCTTCGGCACCCCGAGGAAGATCGTTTCGCGGCAAAGCCAGCGGAAGGTGACCGCGTGGTCCGATGTGGGCGCCGGCCCGAGCCCGCAATCCAGCGCGCCGGAGATCACCTCGCGCAGGATCACCGCCGGACGCTCCTCCTTGATGTAGATCTGCAGAGCCGGATATTTGGCGTGCAGCGTCGGCAGAAGGTTCGGCAGGAAATAGGGCCCGAACGTCGGCGCCACGCCGAGCCGGATCAACCCACCCAGATTGCGCGTGCTGCCCGCCGCCGTCGCGACGATGTCGTCGAGCGTCAGCAGCACACGGCGTGCCGCCTCAACCACCTCTGCCCCCACCGGCGTCGGCTGGACGCGACCGGGTGTCCGGTCGAACAGCGTGGCGCCAAGCTGCGCTTCGAGCTGGGCAATCTGCACGGAGAGTGTCGGTTGCGAGACATGGCAGCGCCGCGCCGCCGTGCCGAAATGGCCGGTTTCCGCAAGGGCGACGACATATTCGAGCTGACGGTGGGTCGGGCGAAAGGCCATGGCGATAGTCCCGGTCAATCGACGATATTGAGACAATGCATTGGAGCTATGGAGACGTCCACGGCATCCTCTCCATATCGAAAGGAGGTTGACGTGAACCAGTGCATCGAGCCCCCTGCCGCACGTCGCGAAATGACGGATCGGCACCGGTGAAATGCGCCGAGCGGCGAGTGCTTTGCCGCGCTCGCGCCGACGCGGCCGCAGCGACGCGCCGAACGTCGCCCCGCCTGACCGATTGAACTTTGACCCGAGGTCCGGGCCCCTCTGACGGCGTCAGCCGCCATGTCGGTCCTCTTCCCTGCGATCGCCCGGCACGGACGTCCGGCTGGACCGTTCGCGGCGCCCTCCGGCGCCGTGGACCGTCCCGCGCGTGCGTCGCCGGCGCACATGACCCGAGGACCTCATGGACACGCTGATTTCGTTGATGGCGGCCGACTTCATCGGAAAGCCGCTCTGGCTCTGGATGAGCTTCCTGGGCATCGTCTTCGTCCTGCTTGCCTTCGATCTGGGCGTGCTGAACCGGGGCGACAAGGAACTGGGCATCGCTGAGAGCCTCAAGCTCTCGGCCTTCTACATCGCAGTCGCCGTCTTGTTCGGTGGCTGGATCTGGCACTCGATGGGCCCGGTCGCCGGCATGCAATACTTCACCGGCTATGCCATCGAAAAGGCGCTCTCCATCGACAACGTCTTCGTCATCTCCTTGATCTTCTCCTATTTCGCCATTCCCCGGATGTACCAGTACCGGGCCCTCGTCTGGGGCATCGTCGCCGTTCTGGTGCTGCGCGGCATCATGATCGGCGTCGGCGCGGCGCTGGTGCAGGAATACGACTGGGTGCTGCTGCTGTTCGGCGCGTTCCTCGTCGCCACCGGCATCAAGATGCTGATCGTCAGGGAAGGCGAGGCCGACGTTTCGAAGAACCCGGTGGTTCGCCTGCTCTCCCGCTTCCTGCGGGTGACGCCGCAGATGCACGGACAGCGCTTCTTCGTGCGCCAGCCTCACCCGGTAACCGGCAAGATCGTGCTCTGGATCACGCCGCTCTTTCTTGCCCTCGTCGTCATCAACATCGCCGACCTCGTCTTCGCGGTCGACTCGGTACCGGCGATCTTCGCTATCACCACGGACACCTACATCGTCTTCACGGCAAACATCATGGCGATCCTCGGCTTGCGCGCCCTTTATTTTGCGCTGGCGGCCATGGTTCACCGCTTCGAATACCTGAAGTACGCCCTCGCCCTGGTGCTGGTCTTCATCGGCGGAAAGATCTTCTGGAACCACTTCTACGGCAAGGTCGATCCCACCATCTCGCTCGGCGTAACTCTCGCGATGATCGCCGGCGGCGTCGCCTACTCCCTCTGGAAGACGCGCCAGACCAACGCCGGCGCCCATTGATCCGGCGGAGCCGGCGGCGGCCGCCGCCGGCAATCCACAACACACGCTCCGTCAGAGCGATTTCTTGCCGGTCGGATCGCCACGATCTGACCGGGATCGGATCGAGCCGAGCCGGTCGCCGCAGATCGCGGAACCGCGCTCGGCTTGCGGGTGTCGGCATGCCCGCAGCTTCGTCGCCACGCCGCCCCCTCCCCCTGGAGAATGCCCATGTCGCTGGCAAGCGCCGCCCTTCTCTCCCCGCCGGTCCTGTGCTTCGGCCTCGGTGCGCTTGCCAGCGCTCTGCGCAGCAATCTCCGTATTCCGGCACCGGTGTTCGAGGCCGTGTCGATCTATCTTCTGCTGGCGATCGGCCTGAAGGGCGGGGCGGAACTTGCGGAGAGCCGCTGGTCCGACTTTGCCGCGCCCGCCGCGGCCGGGCTCGCCCTCGGCCTCGTCATTCCGCTCTGGTGCTTCATCGCCCTGCGGCGCCTTGCCGGGTTCGGGATTGCGGATGCCGCTTCGCTCGCCGCCCATTACGGCTCGGTCTCTGCTGTCACCTTCATAGCGGTGATCAATTATCTTGAACGCGCCGGCACACCCCACGAAGGCTTCATGACCGCCATTCTCGCCCTGATGGAGGCGCCGGCCATCGTGGTGGCGCTGCTGCTGGCGCGCATGGCCGGCGGGTCTGGTGAGAGCCGGCATTCCGGCCTCGGGGCAGCGCTGCGGGAGGTCGTTTCCGCGAAGAGCTTTCTGCTGCTGGCCGGCGGACTCGTCATCGGGGGCATCATCGGCAAGGCCGGGCTGGCGCCGGTGCGGCCGTTCTTCGGCGATCTCTTCCTCGGATTTCTGTGCCTGTTTCTGCTGGAACTCGGCATCGTCGCCGCCCAGAAGGCGGATGAAGCCTGGCAAGCGGGCGGAAGACTTCTGGCCTTCGCTATCGCAGCTCCCGTGTTAAACGGATCCCTCGGCCTTCTCGCCGGCCACGTGGCGGGGCTGTCGGAAGGTGGCGCCGTGATACTGGCGACGCTTGCGGCAAGCGCATCCTATATTGCCGCGCCGGCCGCCGTCCGGCTTGCACTGCCCGAGGCGAATGCCGCCTATTCACTGGCGGCGAGCCTGGCGATCACCTTCCCGTTCAACGTGGTGATCGGCATTCCGCTCTATGCCGCGCTGGCTGTGGGGCTTTATGGCTGAACACGCCGCCGCGATCGTCGCGGAGAAGGCCCCCTCGACGGCCAAGGTCCCTGCGGCTTCGCCCATCGAGTCGATCGGCCCGTGCAGGTTTCCCAAACGCGTCGAGGCCATCCGGATCGCCCGACGACCGACGGGGCCGTTCAGGACTGCGACACGCCGCGGGACACCCGATGCCGTCCGATATCAATACGCCCGCTCGCGATCCGCGCGGCGGGATCAACGTCCGCGCCGGCGGAAGCGCCTTGACACGTCCGCGCGTTCGCTCCAGATAATGACTGACGGTCAGTCATTATCTGGATATCGAACATGCGCATGGATCCGGCACAGCGCTCCGCCGAAATTCTCGCCTGCGCATCCCGGCTGTTTCACGAGCGCGGGATCGGCTCGGTCACGATCGACGACATCGTCCGCGCGGCGAATGTCGCAAAAGGCACCTTCTATCTTTATTTTCGCTCCAAGAGCGACCTGCTGGCCAAACTCGCCGACGCGCTCATCGTGAGCATGGCTGCGGCCGCGGAAGCGGCGGCAGCGCAGGCCGATGATCCGCTCGATCAATTCGTCGCCGCAGTCGCCGCGATGAGAACGGTCGGGCGAGAAGGCCAACACCTCGCCGATGCGCTCGATCATCCCGACAATTTCGAACTGCATGAGCGCACCAACGTCACCCTCGTCAGGACTTTGGCGCCGATCCTCGGGCGCGTTGTCGAGGCGGGCAATGCCAGCGGTGCGTTCAATGTCGAAGATCCCGTACCCACAATCGAATTTCTGCTGGCAGGACAGGCGTTTCTGCTGGGTGACGGGCGGTTCGCCTGGTCCGAGGCCGAGTACCGGCGGCGGCTGGACGCGACGCTGACGCTGATCGAACGTGCGCTCGGCGCGTCGCCCGGGGCACTTGCTCCGCGTCTCGCCGCCGTCGTGCTTCCAGCGGAGACGGACGATCACGCCGTGCCCTGAGCGCGGCCCTGCCGCATCGCCGTGGCTTCCCTGATTTCCCACCCGAAGGCCGATCATGAAGATGGTTTGTATCGAGAAGTACGTGCAGGGTGTCCCTCAAGAGCGGCTCAAGCTGCCGGTCGGCGTCGCGCGCCTTGTCGTGCGCCTCCTTCCCACCCAGGCGCGGGCGCAATTGCGCCGGCGTGGGCTGGACGTGGACGCATTGCTGAACGCGGCGACACCAGCCGGAGGCATGCAATGGCTTGATGTCCGCGAAGACGGCATCGAAAAGCGCATCTGCATCCGAATCGACGGGTAACACGCCCAGGCCCCAAGCAGCGGAACTACCTCTCGCTCCGGGCAGCAGGCGGCCCCTCGATCGCGTTAAATTTGCGCCTGGCCGCCATCGACGAAAAACTCGACGCCGTTGATGAAGCTTGCCGCGTCAGACGCCAGGAACAGGACCGCATTTGCGATCTCCTCCGGTTCACCGACACGGCCGAGCGGGATGCGCGAGCCGAGGAAGTCGAGGAGGCCCTGCTGCTGGTCGATATTGTCGCCCGCCAGCCCGACGAGCCCCGGCGTGCGCGTCGCACCGGGGCTGACCACGTTGACCCGGATGCGCCGCTCCTTCAGATCGAGGATCCAGGTGCGGGCGAAGTTGCGCACGGCTGCCTTGCTCGCGGAATAGACGCTGAAGGCCGGCGTGCCCTCGCTGCCCGCTGTCGAGCCCGTCAGCACCACTGCCCCGCCATCCTTCAGCAGCGGAAGCGCCTTCTGCACCGTGAAGAGCGTGCCCTTCACATTAGTGTCGAACGTGCTGTCGAAGTGCTCCTCGGTGATGGCTCCGAGCGGCGCGAACTGGCCGCCTCCGGCATTGGCGTAGACGACGTCGATCTGGGCGTGCTGCTGCTGGACGGCATCATAGAGCCGGTCGATGTCGGCGAGGTCGGCCATGTCGCCCCGCACGCCCGTGACGCGACCGCCGATCGCCGTCACCGCCGCGTCCAGCGCGTCCTGCCGGCGGCCTGTGATGAACACGGCCGCGCCTTCCCGCGAGAAGGCCTTGGCCGTGGCCAAGCCGATCCCGCTGGTCGCGCCGGTCACCACTACGACCTTGTTTTCGAACCTGTTCGTCATCGTCGTTCTCCTCGTCGCGGCGGCCCATCCACCGCCACCGAGAGAGATGATCCATCAACGATGATGACGACAGAGCGCGTTTGTGGCACATAGCGTTCCATTAGAGGAACGATGATGCGCCACGACCTCAATGACTACGTCTACTTCGCCGAGGTCGTCGCGCAGGGTGGTTTCACGGCCGCAGGCCGGTACCTCCGCGAGCCGAAGTCGAAGCTGAGCCGTCGCGTCGCGGCGCTGGAAGCTCGGCTTGGCGTGCGCCTCATCGAACGCTCCAGCCGCCGCTTCCGCGTCACGGAGGTGGGCCAGACGTTCTACGAGCGTTGCCGCGCCATGATGCGGGAGGCCGAGCGCGCAGAGGCCCTGGTGGCGGAGGCGCAGGCCGAGCCCCACGGCCACATCCGCATGAGTTGCCCGCCGAACCTGACCAGGTCGATCTCTCCCATCGTGCGTGCCTTTCTCGCCCGGTACCCCAAGGTCCAGCTCCAGTTGGTGGTCACGAACCGCGCCGTCGACCTGATTGAAGAGCGCATCGACCTTGCCCTGCGCGTGCGGCGTGAGCTGACGAGCGACGCCTCCCTCACGATGCGCACGCTCGGACGCTCACGCTGGATCCTTGTCGCGGGCGTTTCCATGGCGAGTGCATTAGGGGACGACATCGCCGCGCTCGCCTCCGTTCCGACGGTTGCGGCCAGCGACGATGCCGGCGAAGTCACCTGGGAGCTCGAACGCGAGAACGGTGCGGCGTATGTCTATCGCCACGAGCCACGCATGACCTGCGCCGATTATGACGTCCTCTGCGACGCGGCCGCCGACGGGCTCGGCGTCACCTTCCTGCCGGACCATGCCTGCGCTGCCCACGTGGCGGCAGGGACGCTCGTCCGCGTGTTCCCGGATTGGCGGAGCAAGGCCGGCATCGTCCATCTCGTGTTCACCACCCGGCGCGGCCTGCCGCCCGCCGTGCGCGCCCTGATCGACTACATGGCCAGGGACTTTCCCGCCCTCTGAGGGGAGGCGTTCGTCTGCTCGAGCCGCGCGGGTCTCAACCCGCACAGGCCGGTCGGAGCCGACCCGGTGTCGCCCACAAGATGACCTTGAACACCCGCGTCATGTGCGCCTGATCGGCAACGCCGATGTTCGCCACGATGCTGGCGAGTGCCTCGTTGCGGCGCCAAAGGAGCTCGGCAATAGATCATTTCCCGACATCAAGTCAGCGAAGGGATTCCAACGACCGGATGGAGGCGTTGTGCAGTCTGTTTGCAATCAGACGGATATTGCCGAAGCCATCGCCAAGCTTAGCGATCGATCCGAAATACTTTCTTGAAAACGGCTATGCCGATGCCCGCGCCTGTCTCCGCTCGAAGAACTTGGCTTTGGTATCCTTAACGGGCGGCAAGCCGAACAGCCGGCCGTATTCTCGGGTGAACTGGGGCACGCTCTCGTA
>JAEZMP010000427.1 GCA_023442215.1 Pseudomonadota bacterium | reverse complement strand
GTCGTGAACGGTCCCGCCTTCGCACGGGCGGCAAGGGCCTTCGCGGCCGGCAGGTCGGCCGCATCCAGCACCTCGGTGACCAACCCGACCTGGCCGCCGCAGCACTGGCCGAGTTCGGGACCGAGCGCGATGCGCGACATCCGCACGCTGCGCTTGCCGGATCCGAGATCGCGGCTCGCCTCGGCGATCGCCCGCCATTCCAGCGCGCCGCCGCCGATGGTGCCGCGGAAGCGGCCGTCCGGCCAGACGACCAGCCGCGCACCGGCCTCGCGCGGCGACGAGCCGCGCACCTCGACCACGGTCACGAGGGCCGCGCGTCCGACGGTCTCCAGGGCCTCCGCGACTGCCTGCCAGACCTCCATCGCGCCCCTCCTACACCCGATCCGCCAGCGCCTTCACGGCGCGACGCACCGCTTCCGGCGTCGCGGGGGCATCGAGCGGCACCGTCGCGCCGGGCTTCAGGCTGCCGACGGCGCGGCCGATGGCGGAGAACACCGAGATCGGCAGCATCAGGGGCGGCTCGCCGACCGCCTTGGAGCGGTAGACGGTGTCGACCGCGTTGCCGCCGCTGTCGTAGAGCTCAACCCGGAAATCGGCCGGAACATCGGTCGCGGTCGGGATCTTGTAGGTCGACGGCGCATGGGTGCGCAGGCGGCCGTCGGCGTCGTAGACCAGTTCCTCGGTCGTCAGCCAGCCCATGCCCTGCACGAAGCCGCCCTCGATCTGGCCGATATCGATCGCCGGGTTGAGCGACCGGCCGACATCGTGCAGCACGTCGACGCGGTCGACGCGGGTCTCGCCGGTCAGCGTGTCGACCGTCACCTCCGAGCACGAGACGCCCCAGGCGAAGTAGTAGAACGGCCGCCCCTTGGCGACGGTCCGGTCCCACACGAGGTCGGGAGTGGCGTAGTAGCCGGTCGAGGAAAGCCCGACCTTGCCGGCGTGGGACGACTTCGCAGCGGCAGCGAACGTCATCCGCTCGTTGCCGACCACGACGTGGTCGTCGGCGAACACCACGCTTTCCGGCGGCACGCCGCCGTGAACGTTCGCGAGATGGGACGCCATGCGGTCGCGGATCGCCTGGGCCGCGAGCAGGGCGGCCATGCCGTTGAGATCGGTGCCGGAGGACGCCGCCGTCGGCGAGGTGTTGGGCACCTTCGCCGTGGTCGTGGCGGTGATGTGCACCATGTCGAGGCTGATGCCGAACACCTCGGCCACCACCTGGGCGACCTTGACGTAGAGCCCCTGCCCCATCTCGGTACCGCCGTGATTGAGGTGGACGGAGCCGTCGGTATAGACGTGCACCAAGGCGCCGGCCTGATTGAGGTGCGTCAGCGTGAACGAGATGCCGAACTTCACCGGCGTGATGGCGATGCCCTTGCGCAGGAACGGACTGTTCGCGTTGAAGGCGTCGATGGCGGCGGCGCGGGCGCGGTAGTCGCTCGTCTCGGCGAGCCGCAGCATCATCTCGCGGCCGAGATTCTGCTGGACCTTCATGCCGTAGGGCGTCTCGTCGCGCTCGCCCTCGCCATAGAGGTTGGCGAGGCGGACGTCGAACGGATCGCGGCCGGTCTTCAGCGCGATCTCGTCCATCAGCCGCTCGGCCGCGAGCACGCCCTGGGGCCCGCCGAAGCCGCGGAAGGCGGTGTTGGAAACCGTGTCCGTCTTCAGGCGGCGGCTGTTGATGGCGACTTCCGGGTAGTAATAGGCGTTGTCGGCATGGAACATCGCCCGGTCGCAGATGCCGATCGACAGGTCCACCGAGTGGCCGCAGCGCGCGAACTGGTCGTGGACCACCGCCTCCAGACGGCCCTCGGCATCGATGCGGGCGCGATAGTTGACGCGGAAGTCGTGGCGCTTGCCGGTCATCGCCATGTCGTCGTCGCGGTCGAGCCGGACCTTCGCCGGCCGGCCGGTGACGTGGGCGGCGAGCGCCGCGAGCGCGGCCCACTGCGACGCCTGGCTCTCCTTGCCGCCGAAGGCGCCGCCCATGCGGCGCACCTCGGCCGTCACCCGGGCGCTCGGCAAGCCGAGCACATGGGCGACGAGGTGCTGGACCTCGCTCGGATGCTGCGTCGAGGCGAACACGTGCATCTCGCCGTCCTCGCCCGGCACGGCGAGGGAGATCTGGCCTTCGAGATAGAAATGCTCCTGGCCTCCGATCAGGATCGAGCCTTCCACCACAGTCTCGGGCGGCGCGGCGGCAATCGCCGCCTCGGCATCGCCACGCACGAAGGCATAGGACGGCAGGATGTCAGGCCGGGCGGAGGCGATGGCCTGGTCGACCGTCACGACCGGGGTCTCGGCTTCGACGTCGACGCGGCCGAGGCGCGCGGCGCGGCGCGCCGCCACGCGGGTCTCTGCCACCACCGCGAACACCGGCTGGCCGTGGAAGCGGATCTCGGTTTCCGCCAGCAGCGGATCGTCGTGGAAGCCGGAGGGCGAGATGTCGTTGTGGCCGGGAACGTTGGCCGCCGTCAGTACGGCGACAACGCCCGGAAACGCCTTCACCGCCGCGAGATCGAGCCCGACGATCCGCCCCTTGGCGGCCTGCCGGGCGTAGCCGGGCACGACGTGGAGCGTGCCGACAGGCTCGCGCACGTCGTCGATATAGGCGGCGGTGCCGGAAACGTGCCGCGCCGCGCTGTCGTGGAAGCGCGAGGTGTGGACCACGCGCGTCTGGAACGGCGTCACGCCCGGCCGGTCCTCCGGTCGCGCATCGAGAGCGACCGCAGCATGTTCGCTTTCAGAGCGAAGCGGCATCGGCAACCTCCCGGAACCCGCGGACGCGCGTGGTCGTCGTCGCCTCGCCGCCCGCCTCCACCAGCGCCTTGACCAGAAGCGAGCCGGCCGCATCGAGCCGGTAGGCGGCGCTCGCCCGCATGTCGTCGATCGGGGCGAAGTCCTCGGCGAGCACACCGGCCACCGCGAGCGCGGCGGAAAGATCGCCCACCCGGCAGCCGATCACGGCCCGTTCCGCCGCGGCCGCGCGCTTCGGCGTCGCCGCCATGCCGCCGAACGCGATCCGAGCCTCCGCGACCCTGCCGTCTTCAACGCGGAACCGGAACGCCGCCATGACCGCGGAGATATCCTGATCGTGACGCTTGGCGAGCTTGTAGGCGCGGTACACGTCGCCCTCCCCGAGCTTCGGCAGCACCAGCCGCGCGACGATCTCGCCCGGCCGGCGATCCTGCTTTCCGTAGGCGAGGAAGAAATCCTCCAGCGGCAGGGTGCGTTCCCCGGCCTCGCTCGCCAGCACCACCTCGGCGCCGAGCGCGATCAGCGCCGGCGGGGTGTCGCCGATGGGCGAGCCGTTGGCGACATTGCCGCCGACCGTGCCCGCCGCGCGCACCTGCCGCGAGCCGATCCGCCGCCAGAGGATGGCAAGGTCGGGATCGACCGCGTCGATGAACGGCTCCACCGCGTTGTAGGTGGCGCCGGCGCCGATGATGAGGCTGCCGGCCGTGTCCTCGATCCGCTTCAGCTCGGCGACGCGGCCGAGCCAGATGACCTTCGGCAGATCGCGCAGCGCCTTGGTGATCCAGAGACCGACATCCGTCGCCCCCGCCACGATCACCGCATCGGGATGGCGCGCATAGAGCGCGAGAAGCGCGAGAAGGCTGGCCGGGGCGGCGAAGAACCGCTCCTCGCCGCCGAGAACCACGTCCTCGTCGTCGGCAAGCGCGGCGAGCGCGGCCGCCTTGCCGGCCGAGGCCGCGGAGAACACGTCATGGGCGCCATGTCCGCACACGTCGAGCGCGGCATCCGCGATCGGCCGGTATCCGGTGCAGCGGCAGAGATTACCGGCGAGCCACTCGTTCAGGCCCTGGCGGTCGACCGGCCGGCCGTCCTGGTAGAGCGCGAACAGCGACATCACGAAGCCGGGCGTGCAGAAGCCGCACTGGGAGGCATGGTGCTGCACCATCGCCTCCTGGATCGGGTGCAGGTTCTCGGGCGTGCCGAGATCCTCGACCGTCACCACCTCCGCGCCGTCCACCATGCCGGCGAGGTGGATGCAGGCATTGACCGGCTCGTAGACCATGCGGCCGTCGTGGGGGCGGCCGATCGCCACCGTGCAGGCGCCGCAATCGCCCTCGTTGCAGCCTTCCTTGGTGCCCTTCGCGCCTTCGCGCAGGCGCAGATAGTCGAGCAGCGTCTCGGTCGGCTTCAGGTCGCGGATCTCGACCGTGCGGCCCTTGCGGATGAAGCGGATGCGATCGCGTGCCATCGGCTCAGCTCCCCCTGTAGGTGGAATAGCCGTAGGGCGAGAGCAGCAGCGGCACATGATAGTGCCCGTCGGCATCGGCGATGCCGAAGCGGATCGGGATCTCGTCGAGGAACGGCGGGTCCGGCAGCGGGTGGCCGTTGGCGGCGAGATAGCGCTTCGTCGCGAACACCAGCTCATAGAGGCCCGGTTCGAACTCCCGGCCGGCGAGGATCGGACCGTCGCAGCGGCCGTCCTGGTTGGTGACGGCGCTCGCGATCTCCACCCGTCCGGTTTCGGTCAGGCGCCACAGCGTGACCGGAATGCCGGCGGCCGGGCGGCCGGCGGCGGTGTCGAGCACGTGGGTCGAAAGCCAGCCCTTGGGCACGCCGTCGTTCATCGTCATTCAGCGCCTCTTGCCGCCAGGGGCGCCGGCGGCGCCCACCTGGGCTTGTATCGCCGGCATCGTGCGCCAGCGCCCCGCATCGGCGCAATGCACAATCCGCACCCATGCATAAGGAGTATGCAGCAGCGATCCCGCCGCCGGAAGCGCCGCCGCAGCGGGGTGTGGCGCCAAGGTGCCGCACCCCCCGATGGAGAACCCTGCGGCCTGACGGCGTCATCCGACCGCAGGAAATCGCACGCAATTCAGCCGCTTGAGCCGATCGCCGCGCCACTTGTCACGGAATCAGCACCGTCGAACCCGTGGTGCGGCGCGCCTCAAGATCGGCATGGGCACGGGCGGCATCGGCGAGCGGATATTCGTTGTCGACGCGGATCGTGACGATGCCGCTGCCGACCGCCGAGAACAGATCCGCGGCCGTCTCCACGAGGTCTTCCCGGGTCGCGGTATAATGAGCCAGCGAGGGGCGCGTCATGAACAGCGAGCCCTTCGACGACAAGAGCGTCGGCGGGAACGGCGGCACCATGCCGGACGACTGCCCGAAGGTGACCCACAGCCCGCGCGGCTTGATGCAGTCGAGCGAGGCCGGGAACGTGTCCTTGCCGACCGAATCGTAGACCACATCGACGCCCTTGCCGTCGGTGATCTCGCGGGTCCGCGCGACGAAATCCTCGCGGGAATAGTCGATGACGTGGTCGAAGCCGTGGGCGAGCGCGAGCTCGGCCTTGGCGGGAGAACTGACGGTGCCGATGGTCACCGCGCCGAGATGGCGCGCCCACTGGCCGAAGATCAGCCCGACGCCGCCCGCCGCCGCATGGAACAGGATGGTGGTGCCGGGGCCGACCGGATAGGTCCGCCGCAGCAGGTACTGCACGGTCATGCCCTTCAGCATCATCGCCGCGGCGGTCTTGTCGTCGATGCTCTCGGGGATCTTCACGAGGCGGGCCGCCGGCGCCAGCCGCACCTGCGCATAGGCGCCGTCGCCGAGCACGTAGGCGACGCGGTCGCCCGGCGCGAGGCCGGCAACGCCCTCTCCGACCGATTCGACCACGCCCGCGCCTTCGCCGCCCAGCACCAGCGGCAGCGACGCCGCCTTGTAGACGCCGCTGCGCTGGTAGACGTCGATGAAATTGAGCCCTACGGCGCGGTTGGCGATCCGAACCTCGCCGGGGCCGGGCGGCGGCACCGCGACCTCCTCGTACCGCAATACCTCCGGACCGCCATAGTCGTGGAGCCTGATGGCGTGGGCATTGATGGTGGTGGACTGCGTGTCGGCCATTGTCGGCGCTCCTCGATGGTCTTACATGGCCGGGTTCCGGTCCGCGGCGACGCGGCCGGCCCCGGTGCGGCCAGCCACACGGCTGCCGCGACGGCAGGCCGCGTGGAGGTTCGCCGCCCGGATCGTTTTATCAAGATGCCGGCAACCCCGCCACGCAGGGGATGCCGGCGCCACCGCGCCTGCGGTGCAGCATGAGGGATTGGAACCATGGCGGACGGACTGGCGAGCGCATCGGCGGACGAACCCGTGGCAGCCGGAGAGGCCAACCTGTCCCCGGTGCCCACGGGCGGAGACATCGTCGCGGAGATCGCCGTGGTCGGCGCCGGACCGACCGGAATGGCCGCCGCCCTCGCCTTCGCCGCCGCCGGCATCGACACCGTGCTGATCGGGCCGCCGACGGGCGCCGATCCGCGCACCACCGCGCTCCTCGGTGCCTCCGCCGACGTGCTGCGCGGGATCGGTGTGTGGCAGCATGTCGAAGCGGCGTCGACGCCGCTCGAGACCATGCGCCTGATCGACGATACCGGCCGGCTGGTGCGCGCGCCGGAAGTGACGTTCCATGCTGGCGAACTGGACCTCGAGGCCTTCGGCTGGAACGTCGCCAACGAGGCGCTCAACGAAGGCTTCGCGACGGCCGTCGCCGCGGCCTCCAACCTGCTGCACCGGCCCATGATCGCCGAAGGATTCGAGATCGACGATGCCGGCGTGACGGTGAAGACCGCCGCAGGGACCGTTCGGGCCCGGCTGCTGGTGGCCGCGGACGGCGCGCGCTCGCCCGCGCGAGAGGCTGCCGGCCTCGACGTGATCTCGTGGTCCTATCCGCAGGCGGCCTTCGTCACCACGCTCTCCCACGTGCGCTCGCACGGCCTCGCCTCGACCGAATTCCACACGACGACGGGTCCGTTCACGCTGGTGCCGCTCGCCGGCCGGCGGTCGAGCCTCGTCTGGGTCGAGCGGCCGGAGCGGGCGAACGCGCTCGCCGCGCTTGCCGACGGCGTGCTGTCGCGCGAGATCGAGCGGCGCGCCCATTC
>JAEZMP010000416.1 GCA_023442215.1 Pseudomonadota bacterium | reverse complement strand
GGCCCGCCCGCGACGGTGCCGCCACAGGCACCGCGCCCGCCGCTTCGCCGGGTTGCGCCGCCGCATCCCGGCCCGGTGGCAAGGCGGCCTCCGCCGTTCGAGGGTCGTCCGTCGGCGGTACCGCTTCCTCGCCCGCGCCCCAGCCGCCCGTCATGAGGCCCTCGCAACGGCGATGGCGGCCGGACGGCGGGCCGTGGGCTGCGCGGGGGAGGCATGCGGGCCGACGAAGCCGGAGAGGTGGCGGGCAAGCGCCCGGAACTCGTCGCTGCGGCTCGAACGCCGGCGCCAGGCCAGCGCCAGCATGCGCGACGCCCGCGGATCGTCGTAGGGCACGATGGAGAGTTCCGTTCCGGCGGTGACACCGCCCTCGATCGCGACCTTCGGCAGGAGGGTGACGCCGAGGCCGTTGTCCACCATCTGGACCAGCGTCGTCAGGCTGGAGGCGCGGATATCCTGCTGTTCGCGCAGCACGCCGTCGCCGACCGCCGAGAGCACGTGCTGGCGCAGGCAGTGGCCGTCCTCCAGGAGGAGCAGCGGCTCGTCGCCGAGATCGGCGGGCCGGACGGCGCCACGCTGCGCGAGCGGGTGCTCGCGGGCGCTGACGAAGAAGAAGCGGTCCTCGCCGAGCGGCTCGATCTCCAGATTGTCGGCCGCGTAGGGAAAGGCGATCAGGATCACGTCGAGCCGGCCCTCCCGCAGATCCTCGATCAGCCCGCGCGTCAGGTCCTCGCGCAGGTGCAGCTTGAGGGCGGGATAGGCCTCGCGCAGCGACGGCAGCGCCCGGGGCAGCAGGAACGGCGCGATCGACGGAATCACGCCGAGCCGCATCTTGCCGGACAAGGGCGCCCCGGCCGGCCGGGCGAGGCCGACCAGCGCCTCCGTATCGGCCAGAATGCCCCGCACCCGCTGCAGCACCGCCTCCCCCGCCGCGGTCAGCGCGACCACGCGGCTCGACCGGTCAACGAGGTCCGCCTCCATCACCTCCTCGAACGCGCGGATCGCGGCCGACAGGGTGGACTGGGTGACGTGGCAGATCTCCGCCGCGCGGCTGAACGAGCGGTGCTCGGCGAGCGCGACGAAATATTGCATCTGGCGGATGGTGGGCAGGGCGGACATGGGCCTCGGGTGCGCTCGCGGGTGCGGAATGTCGCACCCGGATGACGGACGGCGTGCGGAAAATTGATCGATATCAAAAGCCTGGAACCCTGTGCGGCGTTCCATGCCCCCGAGGGCCGCGGGAATGGTGCAGTCGCGGCTCCGCACCCACTATCGCATCGCTTTTATCGATCACACAATTCGGAATTATGACTTTGACCGATGAAGCGGCGTATGCTTGAAACGGTTCCAGACGGCTCGCAGGCCCCTCCCGGCCCGCCGCCGCCGCCGTGCATTCCGAAGTTCCATCGCGGATGCGCGCCCCTCATCGAGCGGCGGTAAGCCCGCCGTTGCAGTCACTCGCAGGAGAACACCGATGCTCGGAATCGGCGAAAAGCTTCCGTCGTTCAGCGTTGCCGGCGTGAAGCCCGGCTTCAACCACCACGAGGAAAACGGCGAGTCCGCCTTCGAGACGATCACCGAGGCGAGCTTCCCGGGCAAGTGGAAGGTCATCTTCTTCTACCCGAAGGACTTCACCTTCGTGTGCCCGACCGAGATCGCGGAGTTCGCGGCCCTCGCCAAGGAGTTCGAGGATCGTGACGCGGTGGTTCTCGGCGGCTCGACCGACAACGAGTTCGTGAAGCTCGCCTGGCGCCGCGACCACAAGGACCTCGACAAGCTGCCGATCTGGCAGTTCGGCGACACCAACGGCTCGCTGGTCGACGGCCTCGGCGTGCGCTCGCCCGACGGCGTCGCCTACCGCGCCACCTTCGTGGTCGATCCGTTCGGCGAGATCCAGCACGTCTACGTCAACAACCTCAATGTCGGCCGCAACCCGAAGGACACGCTGCGCGTGCTCGACGCGCTGCAGACCGACGAGCTCTGCGCCTGCAACCGCCCGGTCGGCGGCGAGGTGCTGAAGGTCGCCTGAGCCCTTCGGACCGGAGGCTGCGCCCGGCTCCCCGGCCGCGCCGCCGACGGTCCGGCCACGCTACCGGACGAACGACGACGAGCCGCGACGGATCCGCCGCGGCTTTTCCTTGGCGGTGCGGGGTCTTCGGGACCCGCCGCCTTTCCATGAGCCGGCCGGCCTTCCGCCACCGGGCGAACCGTCGCCCGCCGGCCCGGACAAGCCGCCGCCCCCGGCGTGCGTCATCGCGGCCGCCCGCGCTTCGCCGCCGGCCTGCGCAGGAGAGCTTCCATGTCGATCGATGCCCTGAAGGACAAGATTCCCGATTTCGCCAAGGACGTGCGGCTGAACCTGTCGACGATGTCCGGCGACGAGACGCTGACGCCCCAGCAGAAATACGGCCTGTTCGTCGCCTGCGGCATCGCGTCCCGCAATCCGGTCGTGCGCGACGCGCTGATCGGCGAGGCCGCCGCGCACCTCAGCCCGGCCGCCCTCAATGCCGCGAAGGCGGCGGCGACGATCATGGGCATGAACAACGTCTATTACCGCTTCGTGCACCTCGCCTCGAACAAGCAGTACGGCACCCTGCCCGCCAAGCTGCGCATGAACATCATCGCCAATCCGGGCGTCGAGAAGATCGACTTCGAGCTCTGGTCGCTCGCGGTTTCCGCCATCAACGGCTGCGGCATGTGCATCGACGCCCACGAGGCGGTGCTCGCCAAGCACGGCATGTCGACCGACCACATCCAGACGGCGGTGCGCTACGCCTCGATCATCGAATCGGCCGCGATCGCCGTCGAGGCCGCCGAGGCGCTGGCCGCCTGAGCCGGCTAAGGTCCCCGCCGCGCGGCGGGAACTTCGATCCACGACCCGGTCCGGGGCTTGACCCCGGGCCGAAGAGACGCCATCCGATCACACGCAGCGTGGCGTGAGCGAGGATGACCGGACCATGGCGCAGAACGGCAAGACGGCGCAGCCCGGCTCCGCTCCCACCGATGCCCGCGCGGCGCTTCTCGACCGCCTCGCCGAGGTCGCCGACATCGTCGAGCGCCGCCTTGCGGAGCGCCTGTCCGCGACAGACATCCCCGACCGGCTCGCCGCCGCGATGCGCCACGGCACGCTCGGCGGCGGCAAGCGCTTCCGG
Organism: Pseudomonadota bacterium; assembly: GCA_023442215.1. GTDB lineage: Bacteria > Pseudomonadota > Alphaproteobacteria > Rhizobiales > Segnochrobactraceae > Pseudoxanthobacter. The sequence goes on along the minus strand of JAEZMP010000416.1, from coordinate 2,308 downwards.
CCGTTCCTCGTGATCGAATGCGCCCGCCTGTCCGGCGGCGGCGCGGAGCCTCCCGCCGGCGCGGTCGAGGCCGCCGCGGCCATCGAGGCGCTGCACTGCTACAGCCTGATCCACGACGACCTGCCGGCGATGGACGACGACGACCTGCGCCGCGGGCAGCCGACGGTCCATCGTGCCTTCGACGATGCCACGGCGATCCTCGCCGGTGATGCGCTCCTAACCCTCGCCTTCGAGATCCTGTCCGATCCCGCCGCCCATCCGGACCCGGCGGCCCGGATCGCGCTCGTCGGCATCCTGGCACGCGCGGGCGGCCCCGCCGGCATGGTGGGCGGGCAGATGCTCGACCTCGCCGCCGAGCACGCCGAACCCGACGAGGACACGGTGCGCCGCATCCAGTCGATGAAGACCGGCGCCCTGATCACCGCGGCCTGCGCCATGGGCGCGGTTCTCGGCGGCGCCACCGAGGCTGACCGCGCCCGGCTGGCGCGCTTCGGCGACGTCATCGGCCTTGCCTTCCAACTCGCGGACGACCTGCTCGACGTCGAGGCCGCGGCCGAGGACGTCGGCAAGCGCACCGGCAAGGATGCCGACCGCGGCAAGGCCACGCTGGTCGCGCTCCACGGCGCCGCCTGGGCGCGCGGCCGGCTTGCCGATCTCGTCGCGGAGGCGGAGAGCCTGCTCGCGCCGTTCGGTCCGGCCGCGGAGACGCTCCGCGAAGCGGCCCGCTTCGTCGCCGACCGGCGGTCCTGAACACATCCCGTTCGCATCTCCCGATCGGACGGGTTCCTCCGGCCGAGAGGAAATCGCTCCGGTTCGATCTGAGCGGGATAGACTCTACAGCCGGGGTGGACGCACCGGCCGCCGCGCGAGGCCGTGGGCGGTCTTCGCCCAGTGATGGGGCCGGCGCAGCCACTCCCAGGTCGCGCGCAGCATCGAGAGCGACAGAAGCAGCGTGTAGATCGGCCAGCCGAACAGCAGCCGCGGCGAGACGCCGATCGGGCGCGCCTTCAGCACGGCAACCGCGAGCAAAACGGCGGTGGCATAGCCGAACAGCAGCGCCGCGATCGCCAGGGTGAAGCCGATATCGCCGCGAAACGAGCCATCCGGCCCGGCGACAGGCCGGCCCATGAGGGTGAAAATGGCAAGGATCAGCCAGAGCGGCAGCACCGCATTGGCGAACAGGCCGCCGAAGAACTGAATCTGGAGCGCGAGGAACCCCCGCGCACCGAGCGCCCGCCACAGCGCGAGCGGCGCGCGCATGTGCACCATCCAGGTTTGCAGCCAGCCCTTCTGCCACCGGCCACGCTGCCGCAGCCACGCCCCCAGGGTGAGGGGCGCCTCCTCGTAGGTGGTGGAGGAGATCACGGTGGAGCTGTAGCCGGCGTGGGCGATGCGCACCGCGAGGTCGGCATCCTCCGTGACGTTCCACGCATCCCAGCCGCCGAGCCGGCGCAGCACCGACAGCCGGAAATGGTTGGACGTGCCGCCGAGCAGGAACGGCAGGCCGGCATGGGCGAGCAGCGGCAGCACGCCGTCGAACAGCATGGCATATTCGATGGCGAACAGGCCGGTGATCCACGCATCGCCGCCATGATCGATGGAGAGCCGGGCCTGAACGCAGCCGAGGCCGGGGCCGCCGGCCGCGAACGCCGCCGCCGCATCGATGAGCTGGTTGCGGTCCGGCCGGTCCTCGGCATCGAACACGGTGACAAGCTCGCCGCGGGCGTGGGCGAGGCCGACATCGAGCGCCTTCGGCTTGGTGAGCGGCCCGCAGCGCGGCACCATGACGATCTCGAACGGCGGCCCGAGCTTGCGGCGGGCGAGCGCATGGAGCGTGGCGATGTCGTCGTCCTCGACGAGGAGCTTGATGTCGAGCCGCTCGCGGGGATAGCGCAGCGCCGAGAGGTGGAGCAGCAGCCGCGGGACGACGGCCGCTTCGTCGCGCAGCGGCACGAGCACGGTGTAGACCGGCAGATCGGCGGGCGGCATTCTGCCTGGCGGCGGCGGGTCACCGGGCGGCCTGTCGCTCGCCGCCGCGTTACCGCGCACGACGCCGTCGGCCGGCCGCATCGGCGGCTCGAAGCCGCCCTTGGCGAGAAGACATCGCGCCGTCTCGCGCAGCGCGGCCTGCGCGCAGAACCCTATGCACATCGCGATGTTGGCGAGGTCGAACACGAGGCGGGGCGCGAGGGCCACCGCTGCGAGGACGACGGCCGACAACAGCACGAGAAGCCTGGCCTGCCCCCGCGTCGTCGCCTGACGGGCCAGCCGGTCGCCCGACGCCACGACGAGGCCCGCCAGCATGTCG
>JAEZMP010000402.1 GCA_023442215.1 Pseudomonadota bacterium | reverse complement strand
GTGCAGAACCTGATGGCGCTGCGCTTCGCCAACGCGCTGTTCGAGCCCTTGTGGAATTCCGCCCACATCGACCACGTGCAGATCACGGTGGCAGAGACGCTCGGCGTCGAAAGCCGGGCCGGCTATTACGATACCGCCGGCGCGCTGCGCGACATGGTGCAGAACCACATGCTGCAGCTGCTCTGCCAGGTGGCGATGGAGCCGCCGCGCTCGCTTGCGGCCGACGCCGTGCGCGACGAGAAGCTGAAGGTGCTGACCTCGCTGAAGCCGATCGACGAAGGCAACGCGGACCATCTCACGGTGCGCGGCCAGTACCGGGCCGGCGCCTCGGCGGGCGGCGCGGTCGGCGGCTACCTGGAGGACCTCGGGTCTGCGACGAGCAACACCGAAACCTTCGTCGCCATCAAGGCCGAGATCGGCAACTGGCGCTGGGCGGGCGTGCCGTTCTACCTGCGCACCGGCAAGCGGCTGGCCGCGCGCGTCTCCGAGATCGTGGTGGCCTTCAAGGACATCCCGCACTCGATGTTCGACGAGACCGCCGGCCGCATTTCGCCGAACCGGCTCGTCATCCGCCTGCAGCCCGACGAGGGCGTGCGGCTGTGGCTGATGATCAAGGACCCCGGCCCGGGCGGCATGCGGCTGCAGTACATCCCGCTCGACATGAGCTTCGCCAAGGCCTTCAACGTCCGCAACCCGGACGCCTACGAGCGATTGATCATGGACGTGGTGCGCGGCAACCAGTCGCTGTTCATGCGCCGCGACGAAGTGGAAGCCGCATGGACCTGGATCGATCCGATCCTGGAGACATGGAAGGCCCATAAGGAGGCGCCGAAGGGCTACACCTCCGGCACGTGGGGCCCGACAGCTGCGGTGGCTCTCATCGAGCGCGATGGCCGCACCTGGCACGAGGACGACGAGTAGGCGCCCGCCAGCCGCGACGGCTTACCGATGGACCCGGCCCCCGGCCGGGTCTATTGATCGAACCGTTCAAAAGAGACGGCCCGTCCGCTACGATGGACCGAGGCACCGACGACAGCACACGGAGCGGAGGCAATGAACCGTCTGGCGAATTCCGACGAACTGGCGGCGAGGCTCGCGGCAGACACCGCCGCGGCCCTGCGCGCCGCGATCGCCGAACGCGGCGTGGCCTGCCTCGCCGTTTCCGGCGGCCGCACACCCGAGCGCTTCTTCGGTGCGCTGTCGCAGCAGGACCTCGACTGGTCGCGCGTGACGGTGACGCTCGTCGACGAGCGCTGGGTGCCCGAGACCTCATCGCGCTCCAATGCCGCTCTCGTCCGCCGTGCGCTGATCCGCAATGCCGCCGCCGTGGCGCGCTTCGTGCCGCTCTATAACGGCACGGACACGCCGGAGGCCGGCCGGGCTGTGCTGGAAGCTACAGTGGCAGCGCTGCCATCGCCCTTCGCGACCGTCGTGCTCGGCATGGGCGACGACGGCCACACCGCTTCGTTCTTCCCGGGCGGCAACGAACTCGCCCATGCGCTCGACCTCGGCTCGTCCGACAGGATCGTGACGATGGAGGCCGATGGTGCCGGCGAGCCGCGCATCACCTTCTCCCTTGCGGCGCTTCTGCACACCGACCGGCTGGTGCTGCACATCGAGGGGGCAGGCAAGCTCGCGGTGCTGGAGAAGGCCGAAGCCGAAGGTCCCGCCGAAGAAATGCCGATCCGGGCCGTTCTGCGCCAGAAGCGGGTGCCGCTGAACATCTACTGGTGCCCCTGACGACTATTCAACCGCCGGATGCGGCCTGTCCGCGCCGGCGGACGGGAACCGGCCCGGCGATTGCAAAGCTGGAACGGTTCCGGACGGCGAGCGGCACCGCGCTCGATAGCCCTGCCCGCGGGTTTTCCCGCACCCGCGAACGCTTCCGGCCCTCGGCCGTTATCCGTTCGGGGACATTTGCGAAGGAGACTGGTCATGACGCTCCATGAACGTATCGGCGAGGTCACGGAACGCATCGCGCGCCGCAGCCACGATGCCCGGGCGCGCTATCTGGAGCGGATCGACCGGGCCGTCAGCGCCGCGCCGAAGCGCAGCAAGCTCGGCTGCGCCAATCTCGCCCACGGCTTCGCGGCGTGCAGTCCCTCGGACAAGCACGATCTTCGCGAAGGAACGGTGCCGAACCTCGCGATCGTCACCGCTTATAACGACATGCTGTCGGCCCATCAGCCCTATGAAGGCTATCCGGCCCTGATCCGCAAGGCCGCCAACGAGGTGGGTGCGGTGGCGCAGGTCGCCGGCGGTGTGCCGGCGATGTGCGACGGCGTCACCCAAGGTGAAGCCGGCATGGAGCTGTCGCTGTTCTCGCGAGACGTGATCGCGCTGTCGACGGCGGTGGCGCTTTCGCACCAGATGTTCGACGCCGCCGTTTATCTCGGCATCTGCGACAAGATCGTGCCGGGCCTCGTGATCGGGGCCCTCAGCTTCGGCCACCTGCCGGCGGTGTTCGTCCCAGCGGGGCCGATGACCTCCGGCCTGCCGAACGACGAGAAGTCGCGCATCCGCCAGCTCTATGCCGAGGGCAAGGTGGGCCGGGAGGCGCTGCTCGAGGCCGAGTCCCAGTCCTATCACGGCCCCGGCACCTGCACGTTCTACGGCACGGCGAACTCCAACCAGATGCTGATGGAGATCATGGGCCTGCACCTGCCGGGCTCGTCGTTCGTCAATCCCAACACGCCGCTGCGCGAGGAGCTCACCCGCGCCGCCGCGCGTCGCGCGCTTGGCCTGACGGCGCTCGGCAACGAGTTCACGCCGGTCGGCCGGCTGTTCGACGAGAAGGTGGTGGTGAACGGCGTCGTCGGGCTGCACGCCACGGGCGGCTCGACCAATCACACCATCCACCTCATCGCCATGGCCGCAGCGGCCGGCATCACGCTGACCTGGGAGGATTTTTCCGACCTCGCCGAAGCGGTGCCGCTGCTGACGCGCATCTATCCCAACGGCAAGGCGGACGTGAATCACTTCCAGGCAGCTGGTGGCATGGGTTTCCTCATCCGCGAGCTCATCGGTGCCGGCCTGCTTCACAAGGACGTGAAGACGGTATGGGGCACGGGCCTCGACGGCTATGCGATCGAGCCGATGCTGGACGAGGCGGGCGGTCTGACGTGGCGAGAGGCCGAGACCGAGAGCCGGGACAGCACCATCCTGCGCGGCGTCGGCGAGGCGTTCCAGCCGACCGGCGGCCTCAAGGTGCTGAAGGGGCCGCTCGGCCACGCCGTGATCAAGACGTCGGCCGTGGCGCACGAACGCCACGTCATCGAGGCGCCGGCGCGGGTGTTCCACAGCCAGGAAGAGCTGCAGCAGGCGTTCCGGGCGGGCTCGCTCACCGGCGACTTCATCGCCGTGGTGCGCTTTCAGGGACCGAAGGCCAATGGTATGCCTGAGCTGCACAAGCTGATGCCGCCGCTCGGCGTGCTGCAGGACCGCGGCCAGCGCGTAGCGCTCGTCACCGATGGTCGCATGTCCGGTGCGTCGGGCAAGGTGCCGGCGGCGATCCACGTCACGCCGGAAGCC
>JAEZMP010000353.1 GCA_023442215.1 Pseudomonadota bacterium | reverse complement strand
GAGCGGACGGAGCAAGCCCGGCCGCGCGGCTTCCATGATGGCGACCGGCGCGAACTCGATCGCTTGACGCAGGCCGAGCTCGCGGGCGATCGCCATGCCCCGCAGCGCCGGCGGCAGCTGGTGGAGCGTATCCGCAGCCGCGACCGTGGGGCGATCCTGATCCCCCGGACACAGCGCCAGGTCGACAAGATGGTCCGCGCGCAGGCGGAGTGGGCGGAGGCCGGTGTCCGCATCGCGGAGCACGCCACCATGCCCGAGCATGCGCGGCTGGAATCCCTCCTGAACGTGGCCGAGCAGTTCGAGCGGCTGTCGATCGCGCTCGCCGACGCATCGGATCGCAATCGGCGTTCCAAGGATCCGGCCGGCCAGGTGACGATCCGGTCACCGAGGCTGGCGCGGACGCTTCAGACACTGTCGGAGCAGCTGCGGACCACCACGAATGTCGAACGCGCGCGCGACACGCTGGAAGAAGCGGAATCCATGCTCGCAAAAGTCTCTTCGACGGCCCAGTCGCCGGAGGTGGCGCAGCGTTTCCTGCAGGGCATGCTGCCGGTCTATGAAGCGATGGAGCGGCAGGCCGTGGCGGTCATCGAGAAGGCCGGACGCCGCGATCAGGCTCGGGCGCGGCAGGAGCCGCGCGAGGCTGTCGTCAGCCAGCCGAGCCCGGCGCCCATCGAGGCCCGTCCGCTGGCGACCTATCAGCAGCCATGGACATGGGCGAAGAACCCGCCCGACGCCGCGGCGTATATGCGCAATCTCCATGCGGTCTACGGCAGCGACTGGCTGAAGGTCGCACTTCTTGTCGAGCACGGCCAGGTCAGCCCTCGATCGCTCGACGGGTTGACGACCGCGGAGCTGGACCCCGCGCTTCGGCATCTCGCGCGACGGGTCCGCATCGAACACCTCGGCCAGGAAATCGCGCAGATCGAGAAAACCGGGGAGAGCGCCGGTGACCCCGGCAAGGAGGAAGATACCGCGGCCGCGGCTAAGCGTTCTGCCGAGTTGCTCGCCTCCGCCAAAATGACCCTGGATCAGCTTCAGCGGGATCATCGGCTCGACGTCGCCGGCGCGTCCGCGGCCGGGGAGATCGAGCGCCGGTCTCAGGCGTACGTCCGACCGCCTGCGTTCCGCGAGCGGGATTGGCGACAAGCCGTGTCCAAGATGGCGGAGCGCGAACAGCGTGCGCTCGACAAGGGCAACCGGGCGGGGAGCACGGCGCACGAAAGGAAAGACCAGGACAAAGACCACGACCGTTGAAGCTTCGAAAGTTGTCCTAAAAGCCGCGAAATCCGTGTGGGTTCTACCAGATGTGAGGCACACTCACTGTGCGCCTTAGAGTCGTCGGCTCCTGAACGATTAGCCGTGGCGATGAAGCGACTCTACGCTTCGATCGTGAAGGACTTCGATCTTACCGTCGATCGTTCCGCCAGCCGTCAGCCCGAGCGTTCCGCATCTGATCTTCGAAAGCCTCCGTGCTTTCTACGGCCGTAGCTGGCAGGGGCCGAGCAACTCGCCGAATGTCACGCCATCCATCCGCGGCGCCGGACTTCTCCGCCTCGAACCCCAGCCGGCGCGGGTTGCCGGCTCCATCACGATCGGGTCCGTCCTGGCGCCGATCGTCTTGCGCAGCATCGCCGTGAACTGCATCTCGAGCGCCGTCCGGATTGCAGCGACCTTCTCCCGGGTGACGGTCGGAAGTGCCAGGTCCTGGTCGACCTTCTCCAGAGGCACGCCGAAGTCCCCTGCCGCGGCGCGGGCAAAGCGCTCGGCATAGTCCGGCAAGGCACTGCGATCCGCGAACCACGCCAGCATGCGGTTCACTCGGCCGATCGCCGCATCATAGCTGGTCGCCTGTGCGATCGCCGGCAGGTCTGCGATGTCCTTCGGCCGGTTGGCGGCGAGCTTTACCGCATAGAGCGTCGGCAGATCGAGCGCGCGCACGGGCACACTCTGCCCGCCTACGTCGAGCGTTCGCACTGGCACCGCTTGCCCGATGTCCGCCAGGGCAAAGGCACCCCAGATGGTGTTCGCTGGCGTGACGTCGAGCTTGAACCTTGGGCCGAAGGCCTTGCGGTGTCGCGCGGCCACGGCCTCGACAATGTCGTCGTCGACCTCCGACATGAACAGGTCGACGTCCTCGGAGGCCCCACGGATACCGCGGGCAGCGAGCGCCGTGCCGCCTACCATGACGATCACCGCCGGAACGTTGCCCTTGGAGCGACGATGCTCCTGAAGCAGATCCTCTACGACCTGCATCGCCTCCTCGATGCCGACGGTTCCGTGATCCATGCTGCTGGCTGTCCTCAGGTCACGAGGTAGAAGCCGGCGCCGAACGGCACCAGATCCGCGAGATCGGCACGCACCCGATCAGCGATACGGCCGGGGACGTCGGGAGCGACGAGCTCGGGCGGCTCCATGTCGATGAACAGATGCCGGCGGAGGCGATGTGCCTTCGTCCGTTCGCGGCTGTCCAGGGCGTCGCAATGGAGCGCTTGCGCCAGTGCTGCAGTCGCCTCGGCCGGCCATGTGGACAAGGAGGCCTGCCGGCCGAGCAGGTCTATGATTTCCTCCAGGACCTCGCCGTCGTGTTCGATCAACCTCTCCAGCGAGTGTGCCGGCACGGTGGTTCTCCTTGCGAGCAACATACCGAGAGCGGAGAGGCAATAGGAGGAGCAGGCAGTGTTTGGTGGCGACGTTCTGCTCGTTTATAATCAGCTTACCGGCTGAAGAGAAGCAGGAGGGCAGAGTTGTCGCGGCTGGCGGAGTTCGCTGGATCTGCCGTTGCGGAGAATTCGCTCGCGGCAAAGCCAGCCGGCCGCGGCACGCAAAATTTTTGTTTTATGTCGACCTTACAGAAACGATAGGATCGCAAATAAACGTGATCGGACCGTCGCATAGGGCGACGAAGTTCGACTTGAGCACTGTTCCATTTTTCCAATGAGCTATTGCCCAAGAATCTTGGCAACTAACGTCGTCAGTTCGCGTGCGAGGCATTTGCCCAGTATACGTGTCAGGACTGCTACGAGATAATGCTTGGTCGTCTTATCGGCGACGATAAGTAAGCAGAACGTTGATCGGCGCCAGGTGGTGATGAATGCCGCTACGGACGAAGGAGCGTCGGGATGTAGCGCTGTTCCGCCGCCAGTTCTCCAGGGGCGGTTTCGGATGGTCGATCGGTCGACACCGACAATGGGATTGTCGTCCGCCGCTCGCCATATCGTGCGCGTGCGAGACATGTGCGGCGACGGCCCGGCTAGTCGCCGGAGTCCTCATTCTTTCCAGTAGATCCTTCAGGACGTTGGTATGCCTAGGGGCACCGCGACGAGGGAAAAGAGTGTGTTTACGAGTTAGTTTATTTCCTACTTGATTGCCATCATCCTGTATGGTGCCCGGCGTGTGGCGAGCTTCTAACGTAATGCGTGGCTAGATGAGTAATGACTACAGTCTTTCACGCCAACACACCGCATTTGCCGCGGGGACGGCGATGAGCCGTCCACTATTTCCAGCGTCGCAAAGTCGTCTCGCGCGCTGCGCGCGGCGTGCTAGCTTGAGGTAGCGTACCCCGCCCCCCGCCGAGGCCAAGGCTTCCCATGCGCTTCATTCTAGCCCTCGCCGCCTGCATTGCCCTTGCCTTCTCCGGGGCTGA
>JAEZMP010000352.1 GCA_023442215.1 Pseudomonadota bacterium | reverse complement strand
GTGCAACCTCTACAACGTGACGACGACCCGTGAGGCGATGATGCAGTTCACCGGAGCCATGCGCGATAACGTCGGCTGGAACGAACCGTCGTTCGACGTCTATCCGAACACGTTGGCGCCGATCGTGCGCGTCGGCGCCGACGGCCAGCGGGAGATCGTGCGGGCGACCTGGGGAATGCCGACGCCGCCCGCGTACATCAAGGGCAAGTACGATCCCGGCGTGACCAACATCCGGAACGCCAACTCACCGCACTGGCGGCGCTGGCTCGGCCCGGAAAGCCGGTGTCTCGTTCCCTTCACTTCCTTTGCGGAGCCGGACCCGGCCAGCAAAGTTCCGGGCGGCCGCACGCCGAACGCGTGGTTCGCCGGCGGTCCCGATCGGCCGCTGATGTTCTTCGCGGGTATTTGGACGCCGTGGAAGGGCGTGAAGAAGGTCAAGGACGGCGAGCGCGAGTTCGAGCTGTTCGGGTTTCTCACAGCGGCACCGAACGAAGTCGTGAAGCCGATTCACGAGAAGGCTATGCCGGTGATCCTAACTTCGGGCGAAGAGATCGACCGGTGGCTAGTAGCTGACTGGCCTGTTGCGAAATACCTTCAGCGTCCGCTGATAGATGCCATGCTTATGGCTGTGGCCCCCTCGGTTGGATAGTCGGCGCAAATTCCGGCGTTGAGAGGTGTATTCCGAATGAGCGACACGCGGACCGAACGCGAACATCATTTCTATGTGTCGATCGCCAAGTTCCGCTTCCACCACCCAGAACATGGCATTGTCTCGGTGCGTGATCCGATCAAGTTGAAGGATGCCGAAGGATATGGCCTCACGCCGTTAATCCTCTATGGTCTTACAGTTGCGGGATTACCAATACGTTGGCTCATGTTCAGTCCTGTGGCGGAACCACTGGCGTTCCGAACGGTCTTGCTGAAAGCGTGGAACGACGCGGTTGGTCTGCGCGGCCGGCCCGATGTTCTGCGAGTCAGCCGCTACCTCGCGAAGGCTAGTCCGAGCTTGTACGCCGAGATGGCTTCCATCGGGGTCCGGCTTGAGATCGCAGATGGGAGAGACAAATCCTTTCCCACCTCACTTCGATATGCTCAGGAAGGAGCCATGTGGCTCTTGAAGCGGAACCGCGGCACCGACTCGTCAATCGGCGAAGCTGTCCGAGCCCTGTGCCGTGATGCTCATTCCGAACACGTCTATAGCACCTCGAGTCCGCCAAGCCGGCCGGATCGTGAAGAACTCACGGATCAGATTACGCAGTGGTTGGCTCTTCCGTTACGGAAGACTCCAATCAATTCGGACGGGACTTTGGACTGGGAAGCCGGCCGTTGGCTTTCGGCATGGGAGTCGTCGCTGCCACCTCCTGGTCGCCGGTACTTCAATCATAGCAGCTATGATGGCAATACCTGGCTTCTCTCATGGAAGGGCCACGACCTCGACGACGAGGACATTGAGGCACCTTACACGCCGGACAATAGGCCCGAGCTCGCAAAAACTCTCCTTGAATGCTGGCCGGTAGTTCCTTCGTTGATTGCCCGTACGCTTGGAGTGACACTGCAAGAGCTGCAGTGGTTCTCCTCTGGACGAGCAAATCTGAACCAAACCGCCCTCCTTGCCCTGGAGGACCTGCTCGGGATCGCGTACCAAGCCCGCATCCGTTGCTATGTTCCGGCCGGTCCCTATGTTTTGATCGCTCGAAAACCGCAGTCTCTCGAAGAAATTTACTCGAAGATTTCGGATGGCGGCAACGCTATGCCATTTGAGCTGGTCCCGATGACAGGAAGCGCCGACCCGAGTTGGCGGTACGTGCTGATCAACACCTATAGTTGCCCGCCGAGCATCGTCATGATTCCCAGAGGGGACAAAATCGCCGATGAAATTCCACGATTACTGCTGAACTACGCCGGTGTTCGGGCGGTTTCGCCGCTTCTATATCGCGATGTCGTGTCGACCTGCGCACAGGCAGCTCGCGAGCCTGTGGCGAACGTGAGGCTGATGAGAGATTTTGCGAAGCGGTACGAGGCTTGTTGGTCAAACTGCATGTGGCATCCAGATTGATTGAAATCAGAGCGTCCGTTCGCCGCGGGCGAAGAGAGGTTAATGGCAGTCAAATCAAAGATTATCCAGCACGCGCGGCCTACTTCGTACACCACTTTCATATGGATCTTCCATATCCTTGGCGTATCGAATTACGTCGTCCCGTGTGTAGGATACCGGCCTACCCATAAGAAATCTATTTACATACTTGTTGAAATCTAAAGCAGTAGGTTTCGTGGCCCCTCTTGCAATGCGCCGGGCGGCACGGAGGCCATGTCTATTCGACAGTTTTCCGTTCGTGTTTGCTGCGGTAATAAGATCCTCTATTCGTTGCTCCCTTCCTTTACCCATGCAGAAAGCACGGATATAGCCAGCGAGCGACATAAATAGAAGTTGCTCGCTGTGCATCATACGCATCCACGTCTCGAAATTTTCTTTATACGCTTCCAAAATATCTTTATCCTCGAATATATGACGATAGAAAGGCATCGTGTGATCTGCAATGTCTCCATTGGTTAACTTTTTTTCAGGAGCTAACAATAAATAGAATGGAGTTGGCTCTGTTATAGAGATCGGACGAATTAAGTCGAAGCTATAGCACGCGAACGACACTACACAGAGATTGTTCTTCGTCTCGACGTTTATTCGTCCCAATGCAATATCAATCTCATCCCAAGGCACTAGCTGCCCAGTCGCAGCGATCTGAATACCGTCATTCTCCTTCCCGTGGGAGTCGAAATGGATAATTGGGCGATCGCCGCACTTGGCGCGCGCGAGAATTTGATTCAATGCTTCGGAAAGCCCTTTACTCGTTTTTATGTCATGGAGGTAAAACGAGATGTTCTTATTCTTAAGATATAATTCAAGATCGTCCGCAACAGAGTCGGCGCTACTACACTCCTCCTCCGAAAGCGAACGTATCCACTCAACCGAGCTGATCGCTACTGTCGACTTTAGAATAGTCACGATTCAAATTCTCCCGCGTTGAACCAACCGTCGCGTCTCGCTTGATCAAGTATATTCTTGACCGATGACGGCGCCCATCGTGTTCCACCTCGGGGGGTGCGCTCATGCAAATGCTCAAGCTGGGCGGCGATCTCCCGAAGAGTCAGCTGTGGGTTCGCGACGTGGATGCCGGCGACGAGCGTCATCAGGCGATCCTGCGGGGCCTTGCGTTTAGCTCGACCGAGCAAGCCGGCATCAGCCATGTGATCTGCGACCAACCACTTCACGGCCCGCAATAGCCGCTCCGGCGTCCAGTCTTGGCCGCGCTGGCGCAGCACCCTCGCGATGTCGGCCCATGTGTGATCCGGCCGCATGCGGCGTACCGTTGGCAGCCACTGGTCGACAGCGGTGAGAACCCGGTAGCCGAAAGCTGTCTTCTGAGCGGCCGCCATCTTCGCCAGTGCTGCGGGGCGCTTCTCACGAAGGCCCGGATTGCCGGGCAACCGACCCCTCGCCTTCGCCGCCTTGATGCCCGCCTTGGTTCGCTCCGAGATCAGAGCACGTTCGAGCTGGGCGACGGCACCGAGGACCTGAAGGGAGAACATCCCCTGGGGAGTGGAGGTGTCGATCGGATCGTTCAATGACCGGAAATGAGCGCCCTGCTCTTCCAGGCGCTCGATGACATCGAGAAGATGGCTGACCGACCGTGCAAGCCGGTCCAGCCGAACCACCACCAACGTGTCGCCGGCGGCAAGGCCGCTCACAAGCTTCGCCAGGGCCGGCCGCGCACGGGATGCACCGGAAGCGTGCTCGATGATGACGTCCGAGCATCCGGCGGCCCGGAGCTCGATCTGCTGGGCGGCTGTGTCCTGCTCGTCGGTTGAGACGCGGGCATAGCCGATCAGCCGGTCCTTGCGAGATCTGGCGGCGCTCGCCTTGCTCATCCTCCCGACTCCAGCTTCTGCAGTCCCGATTTACAAACACTGATACGTCGATAACCGATCCTTTGTAAACGTCGACAGAGCGTCTCAGTGCCGGGTGTGATCGATAAACTGCCGTTTAATTTCAATGGGCTAGCAACAGGAAGGTGCCCTCTTCAGTTTGCATGTTCAGAGGTCGGGCGTGTTCGAACGTGTCGATTAGCCCCGGCCGTCCAAAGTAGCGATGTGACGCAATGGAATGTCAATTGGTGTTGTCCAAGGGGTTCTCACCGCCATCATTTCAGAGGCTTGGAACCGCTCGCCTCACGCACACCTCCTGAGGTTTGCCTTTTGCGTTGAAAGGAGCGACATGAGCATGGGTCCGAGGGAGAAGGCGCCGGTTTCGGCCTTTGCGGTGAGGCTGCGGAGATATCCGCCGGGCGACGAGATGGTTTCGGCGCGCTGGAGGATGGCGGCGACGGTGATGGCGGCGCGGACCTCGCCCATGACGGCCTCGGCCTCCTCCCAGGCGCTGGGGCTGATGCCGAGCATGGGCCTGACCTTGGCGGCGGTGTCGAGGAAATCGCGCCAGTTGCGGACGCCGTCGGGGGCGTAGGCGGCGAGGTCCGGACAGGCCTGCATCACCATGCCGAGCGGGAAGGCGCCGTCGGATGCGGCGCGGGCCGGTTTCGCAGCGTCCAGACGCGCCGCGCGCGGCGCTTCGGCCTCCCCTGCCCTATCGGCGTCGGGCAAAGGCGGGGCGTGCTCCGATTTGCTATCGGACTCAATCCCGATTTCAGCCTTTGTGCCGGTATCAGGCTCAGTGCCTGGTTTGGCCCACTCTCCCCTCCCCTGCTCTGCGGGTTTTTGGTCATGCCCGGCCTTGCCCTTGCTTTCTTGAAAGCTAGGTTCAGAATCAAGAGAACGGTTTGGCTTTGAATTCTGTTTGTGCCGCTCGCTCTGAGACTCATTGGCGCTGATATTCTGGGATTTGATGTGACTTTCCAGGATGTTGGACACAGCTTGTCCAAGCGCCGCGAACGCAGCCTCGATCTCAGCCAGTTCCCTGTCCGTGACCTTGCGGTGAAGCCGGCCGGTGATCTCGACATAACGCTCACGCACGCCATTCCAGTTCGTGAACGTCTCGATCGCAGCCCCCTCCCCTGCCCTGCCGGAGACCGCTGCGGTGGTGAAACGGGCAGGCTCGACGCCTTCGGCCTCACCGGTGGCGATCATCTTGAGGATATCGCGGCGCAGGAGGGTGACGCGCTCGCGCTGGCGCCTGACGGCCTGCTCGTGGGCCCGGACCTCGGCGGCCCACTCCGCGAACTCCCCTGCCCTCACGACGAGGGGGGCGAGATCGAAGCCGAAGGCCTCGGCGATGGCACCGCCGGCGGCCTTGCGGGCGTAGCGCTTGCCGTTCGGGCTGTCGCGGCGGATGACGAGGCCGCAATCGACAAGCTGGGCCAGGTGGCGGCGCAGCGTTGCCGGGGCCATGCCGTTGGCGCGCAGGATGAGTTCGCGGTTGGAGGGGAACACGACGAGGGCGTCGCCGGCGAGTTCGGCCTCCGGGAAGAAGCTGAGCAGGGCGTTGAGGACGCTGAGGGCCCTGTCGGACACGCCGATGCGATGGCG
>JAEZMP010000325.1 GCA_023442215.1 Pseudomonadota bacterium | reverse complement strand
GCTCTGGTCAGCTGCGCCGCCTCCGTGGAGGCGATCCGCGCCGCCAAGGCCGCCGGGCTCGACGTGACGGCTGCGACGTCCACGGCCCATCTCGCGCTCAACGAACGCGACATCGGCGCCTACCGGACGTTCGTGAAGCTCTCCCCGCCGCTCCGCAGCGAGGAGGACCGCCTTGCCGTGGTCGCCGCGGTGGCGGACGGCACCATCGACATCGTCGTTTCCAACCACGACCCGCAGGACGTCGAGACCAAGCGGCATCCGTTCGCCGAGGCGGCCGACGGCGCCATCGGACTCGAAACCCTGCTGGCCGGCGGTCTTCGCCTCGTCCACAACGGGCTCGTCACCCTGCCCCGCCTGATCGAGGTCCTGTCCACGGCTCCCGCCCGCCGGCTCGGCCTCGACGCCGGCACGCTGATGCCGGGCAGCCCGGCCGACATCGTCCTGTTCGACCCCGGCGCGCCGTGGATCCTCGACGAAGGGTCGATCGTCTCCCGGTCCAAGAACACCCCGTTCGAGGGCGCGAGGTTCCAGGGCAAGGTGGTGGGGACATTCGTGGGTGGCCGGCCGGTCCTCCAGCCGTCGCCCCGGCAGTCGGGCTGAGCCGGCGAACCGCGACCGACGCCGCCCGGAAACCCGGTCTACTGGCCGGCGAAGGCCGACGACGCGCCGATGATCCAGACCATCGAGCCGGCGCTCGTCAGCTTGGTCGCGGCACGGGAGATCACCGCACGACCGGCCGTTCTGGCGGCCGGGAACAGGAAGTCGGCATAGGTCCGCTCGAGATCGCGGTCGTAGTCGTCCACGAAGATGTGCGTCGAGGGCTTCGCCATCTGCTTTGCCCAGCAGATCGGCAGCGAGCGGCCCGGCAGGTTCGGAGCATATCCCATCGGGCCGTCGATGATGATGACGTCCCAAACCCGCTGCAGCAGGACATCCGGGACCTTCGCCCGCTGGATCGTCGTCACCGGATCGGCGATCGCCGAGGCGACCGTCGTGCCCTGATACGAGACCTTGTCGATGTTGAGATCGGGATGGGCCGCGCTCATCTTCGCGATCCACTCCGGGATATCTTCGATGAACAGGGTATAGCCATCCTTGTTGATGGCATTCCACAGCGGACTGTCGTTGCCGAGGCCGAATACGAGCAGATTGCAGCCCGGGCTTCGCGACAGGATCGCGGATGAAACGGCCTCGATCTGGGCCGGCGACATCTGGATTTTTTCGTTGTAGTGCCTGCGGATCGCTTCGTTCACCAGCGTGATCTTCGGGACCGGCGCCGCCGCCGGAACGGCATTCATCGCACGCTTGAGCGCTTCCGTCTGGGAAGCCCCGTGCGGTTTGGTCGGATCGCCTGCTTCATCGGGACGCTTCGAGGCATAGACCGCCTTCAGGGTCTCGGTCGCCAATGCCGTGGTGCCGGGCTTCTGGGTCATGAAAGGCTCAATCCTGCTGCTTGCACCACGCCGGCGATCTCCTCCGCCACCGCGCTTCCGTCGCGCGTCTCGGCACTCGAGCGGACAATGGCGTAGGCGGCGGCGTGCTCGGTGCGGAGATCCCCATAGGGTTCGAGAAGTCCACGGGCCACCAGGAAGGCGAGCGCACGACGTGCGGCCGTGTCGGTTATGGACGTCACGACGAGGACGGCATCCGGCCGCCCGTGCGTAACCGCGCAGGCGAGGTCGTAGACAAGCCGGTCCGCCGCACAGGCAGCGCTGATATGAACCGCGTCGTAACGGTCGAAATAGATCTCGTCGATGATATCGAGAAGAGAGTTCTCTTCCAGTTTCGCGTAGATGAAGCGATCCGGATAATGATGGCCGATATATCCGGCGCACGGCTCGCCGTGAAACGTCTTCTCGCAATCCACGGCCGTCACGGCGATGCCGGCTTCAGCGAGCGCGAGCACGGTGTAGTAGCCGCCGGCGAAGCTCATCTCGAACAGGCGTGTCCGGCCGAGGATCGCCCGCAGGAACACCTCCCGCTCCGCACCCATGCGCGGGTCCGGGGGCGAGTGAAGAAAGCGCGGATCGCCGCTGTCATGGAATGAACCGCCCGGCGGACGCTCTCGGCAGGTATGGATAATCTTGCTGATGTTTCTGACATTGGCCAGAAATTCAGGCGAAGCCGCCTCATATATATCGCGGTATTCCTGCCCCTCGGAATATCCGTTCGCGCCGGACAAGCTTGAGCTGAGATGCTCGTCGACGATCCTGTTCTTGGACTTATGCTCCTGCCCGTCCTTCAACTTGAAGGTGAAGACGTGATTTGAAAAATGGTTCAGCGGCAATGTCTTTACGTCGATGCCGCGATGATTCCAGCGAACATAGTCGAAGGCGAGCTGGTCCCTCTTCGAGAACTGGCTGAGAACGTTCCACCAGTCGAGATTGAAGTGGATGCACGGCGTCTCGAAATGCCGCCGGATGACCATCATCGTGGCGTGCAGTCCGAAGTGAGCAGGAAAGCCCTTCAGGCGATAGAGCATCATCTGGCGCATGACGCGGCTCGGTGAATCGTAGTTCACCTTCAGGACCGTGTCGGCTTCCTCATAGATGCAATCCCTGTTGGCGTGCTTGAGCGTGGCAATCTGCGCGCTCCCGAGCAAAATGCCGATGGATTCGACCGTGAGCGCGCGGATGTGGAGACTGGCATCGACCCAGACGGAGACCGTCGTGTCCCGGGGGAGAAACAGGTGCGGCAGCAGTTTGACGCGCCGAGCGTTGCGCTGGGGATCGACGAAGACGGGCGTGATCCGTCTCACCTCCCAGGGAGATGGCGGGCTCTCGATCTCAAGGTCGGTGAAGGCGATGTACCGGATCCTCGGATCGGCAGCCTCAACCGTCGGCAGATCGTCGTAATCGGAGAAGATCGCCGTATAGACGACGAAAGACCCTTCCTGCGGTTCGCCGATCGGCTCCAGCAGGGCCGTTTCCTCGCCGATCGTGATCTCGATGGCCTGTCCGCCGGTCATCGCGAAAGCTCCGGCACGGCGAGCGCCATCCCGCGGCCCGGTTCGCCTGCGGGTCCGAACAGGTGCGCGAGCAGCGCAGACTGGCGGCGCCGCTTCATCGCGGCGAACCCCCTCGCCGCCATCCGGTCCCTGGCGCGGTCATCCGCCAGCAGCCGGACGCAACGATCCACCAGCCCATCGATCGGCGCGATGGCCATTCCATCGGCGAACGGCAGAAGATCGGGATCCTCGGGCGAGCCTTCGGTCACCACGCAGACACCGTTCGCCAGAAGATAGGAAACGCGGACCACCTCGAAGATCGCCGCCTCGTAATAGTGCATGTTCAGGACGATCCTGGACCGGCCGATGGCGTCGTCCCGCTCGGTTCCATAGGCGCCGAACAGCGACACGACCTTGAATCCGCGCTCGGTCAGGGCATCGAGCACCGTCTTGCGACGCTCGTTCTGCGAACCGTAGAACAGGATGTCGGAATCCTTGTGCGGACGATGCCTGACCCGGGTCAGGCCGTCGGCATAGCCGACCGGAAGCAGCGTCGCGTGAATGCCGAGGCCCGCCAGCGCCTGACGGTTCCGGATGCTGTAGTCGAGCACCGGAAAGCGGCGCAGCAGCGAGAGATAGGTCTCGTTCATCCAGGCGCTGCCGTTCTGCGCCTGCTCGAGATTGTAGATCACGCTGCCGGGCGGGAGCATCGAAGCGGTAGACCGATCCAGCAGATTGCCGCCGAAGATGATCGGCACCCGCCCGCGCCACTCGTCGGGGCTGCGCGTCAGCGGCGCCGAACCGCCGAGTTCCGCGAACGCCTCGCCGAGGCCCTCGGCGACGTCGAAGAAGGCGCGGTTGTGAACGTAGCCGTCCGGCGAGACGATCCAGATGCAGTGGCGGTCGCGATGGGCCTCCCATCCGTCCGGGAACGGCGGCAACGGTGCACGAGACGCGGACGAAGCGGCCTGAGGCGGTACGGCGGACGTGGCCGGTATGAGAGGTTCCTGTCTGGAGGGCTCCGATCGGGAAGAGGCCGGCCCGGAATCGCCATCGGAGGATTGCGGCGCGGCGTCCGCGGGCGAGCGGGACGCACCCGCGACCCGTCCGCGAAGGCCCGCACTGCGCTTCGCAGCTTCCTCGCGCCGCTCGCGCCAATATTGCCAGGTCTGGCGATCTTTCTCGGTCAGCCGGATCTTGCGCAGATGGACGCTCATGGAATCGACGGCTCGGGGCGTGCGGGTGATTTCCGCCTGGGAAACGCCCTTCTTCGCCAGTTCGTGTCCATAGGGGCTGAGGACGAATTGCATCCGGTCTGCGGTGAAGCGGTACTCACCCCAGCCCATGTACCAGAACCACTCCGTGTAATAGAGCCAGCTGCGCTCGTTGAAAGCGCGGACGTGGGTCGGATCCTGCCACGCTCCGAAAGACAGGTCGTAGGGAACGCTGATTTCGAAGACGCCGTCGAGCCTCAGAAGCTTCAGACAGGTCGTCATGAACTTCATCAGGTTCGGGACGTGCTCCAGAACGTCGTTGGTGATGATGCGCTGAAAGCAGCCGGGCCTTAGCGTGACATCGCCGAACCGGTAGGTCGGCAGGACGATTCCACCCTCGTCGAGATCGACGCCGCTGAGGTCGACGATGGCATCCGGCGCCCAGGTATCGTCGATATCGATGTTGAAGCAGTCTGCTCTGAAATCCTTGCCGGAGCCGAGATTCAGGACGGTGGGGAACGTCTGATCCGGTTCATCGAGCGAGCCGATCGCCGCAGGCGGGGGGACGAACTCGGGCGGAGGTGACGCCGGTCCGTCGAGGGGTGCGAACTCCGCCATCGTCGCGACGGGTTCGAAGGCGGTCCGTTCCGTGCTCCGCAGGGCGGCCGTGGCACCGGCATGGCCTGGGTCCAGAGCGAGAGCCGCTTCGAACGCCGCCACGGCCTTGTCCGTCTGGCTCGCGGCGGCATAGGCACGGCCGAGATCGTACTGCACCTCGGCGTCGTCTGGTCGGGCGCGACCGGCGCGCTTGAGGAAGGTCTGGGCGTCCGCATAACGCGCCCGGGCAAACTGGATGCGACCGAATTCATGCAGCATGGCGCCGTTGAGCGGGTCCAGCCGGCCGGCCTGCAGCAGAAGACGTTCGGCCTCCGCGAAGTCTTCGCTCTCGCGAAGCTGTGCCGCCTGCGCGATCAGATCAGCGGCTTGTTGCCTGGACTCGGGTGACCCGGCTGCCGACCGCGCCTGATCCATCGGCTTCTGAATGCCCAAGACACACCTCATCGTGATGCCGGCTTTTCGCCCTGCTAAGCAACTAGACACGCTCCCTTGTGCGAAGCTGTTGTGGCGCAAAGGCATCTCGAAGCCGCTCGACATCGCCAATGCAGGGCCGCCCGCGGAGAATCGGGACGGCCCCGGCGGGGCGCCGTCCGTTCACGCGGCGAAGGATGATGCCGGTCCGTTCAGGCGACGGGTGCGGGTGGCTTCGGGGGTGCAGCGGCCGAATCCGCCTTCGCCAGTGCATCCACCAGGAATGCGAGTTCGCCTTCAACGGCCGCCTGCGCCTTCTCGATCACGGCGCGGTATCGGGCGAGCACGGCGTGTCCCTCGGGCGTGACCACGGCGCCGCCGCCGCCCTGGCCGCCGTGCTGGGCGGCCACCAGTGGCGCCTCGAACAGGGCGTTCATCTCCTCGACGAGCAGCCACGCGCGGCGGTAGGACATGCCCATCGCGCGGCCCGCCGCCGCGATGGAGCCTTCCGAGGCAATCAGGTCGAGAAGTTGCGCCTTGCCGGGGCCGAAGAAGCCGCGGTCGCCGAAGTGGATGCGAATGCGCAGGGTGGCGTCCATCGAGCCGCCGGAGGCGTCATCCGGACCGTCAGCAGCAGCGCCACCCGTTGCGCCGCGAGGCCGCCGGGAAGACCGGCGTCGCACCGGCTCAGCCCCATCACTGGATCGCCCGTTATCGTTCACCGCCGACCGCCATGCACGCTCGATATTCCGCCTCTGCGACGATCCTGCCGACCGGGCAGGCAGTGGGCAAGCGTCATCGGCACATCGCGTGGGCACATCGGCGGGGGCACATCGGCGCGCGACCCGACGGCGCCGCCTTGCCGCGATCTGGCCGCGCCGGTCCCGCCGCGCCTATCAGCCGACCGAGGCGAGGCCGGGGAACTTCTCCAGAAGCCAGAACGACAGCGTCGACATCTGGCCGGTGAGAAAAAGGATGCCCGTCACCACGAGAAGCCCGCCCATCGCCTGCTCGACGCGGTGCATGTGGCGCCGGAAGCGGCGCATCAGACCAAGGAACGAGGTGGAGAACAGCGCCGCGAGCACGAACGGGATGCCGAGCCCGAGCGAATAGGCGACGAGCAGCCGCGCGCCCTCGAACGCCGTCGCCTCGCTGCCGGCGACGAACAGGATCGAGCCCAGCACCGGGCCGATGCAGGGCGACCAGCCGAACGCGAAGGCGAGTCCCATGACGTAGGCGCCCACGGGACCCGGCGCCCGGCGGACGTCCATCCGCGCTTCGCGCATCAGCAGCGGGATGCGGAACACGCCGAGAAAATGCAGCCCCATCACCAGGATGACGATGCCGGAGATCACCGCCAGCGTCGGCAGGTAGAGCGCGAGCAGCCGGCCGATGGTGGAGGCGGTCGCGCCGAGGGCGACGAAGATGGTGGAGAACCCGAGCACGAAGGCGATCGAGGCCACGACCACCCGCCGACGGATGCCGCTGGTTTCAGCCTCGCCTGCGAGTTCGTCCAGCGAGACGCCGGCCATGAAGCAGAGATAGGGCGGCACGAGCGGCAGCACGCACGGCGACACGAACGACAGGATGCCCCCGACGACCGCCGCGCCCGTCCCGATATCGAAAGCCATCCCCACCCGCTCCTGCCCGAACGCGTCGTCTGCCGACGGTGTTGTCACCACCGGCGTTGCCTGCCGAAAGCCTTTGGCATGCCTGTGCCGGGAGAACAACCGCACGGTCGGCCGGGGCGGATCGCGCCGGCCCCGGGCCGACGCCCGACGGCTCAGC
>JAEZMP010000302.1 GCA_023442215.1 Pseudomonadota bacterium | reverse complement strand
GGCAGGCAAAAGCCGTTGCCGGACGTCACATCCCAGTGATCGTCGCCCCCCTTCGGCTGCAATCACCAGCGCTTTGCTTCGGCGAAATGGACGTTAGCCGCTTCGGCGCTGATTTCCAAGGGCTATTTTCAGGCCATTTTCCTGAACATTTGGCTCATCTTGCCGTCGCCCGCCGGCCTTCGACCACGCGGTCGAGCCCCGCCAGATCGGGCCGGGCGGACACCGCTTCGAACCCCGCCAGCCGCATCAGACCGGCAACATCGCGCTCCTGTCCGGCGCCGATCTCCACGATCAGCCGTCCCTCCGGCCCGAGGGCGGCGAACGCCGCGGGGATGAGGGCGCGGTAGGCGACGAGCCCGTCCGGACCGCCATCGAGCGCCAGTGCCGGATCGTATTCGAGGACGCCCCGATCGAGTGAAGCCATATCACTAGACGTAATATAGGGCGGATTCGAGACGATCAGATCGAGTCCGGCCACCGGAAGCCGGGAAAAATCGCCGACGACGCCCAGAAAGCGCTCGCCGACGCCCGCGGCGACCGCATTCTTCACCGCCGCCGCCACCGCGCCGGGCGCGAGATCGAGCCCGACGGCGACGGCCTTCGGCCGCTCCGATAGGATCGCGACGACGATCGCCCCGGTTCCGGTGCCGAGATCGGCGAAGCGCAGCGGCGCGTCCGGGTCCGGAAAGGCGGCGAGCGCCGCCTCCACCACGGTTTCGGTATCGGGCCGCGGCTCCAGTGTGTCGGGGGCGAGCGCGAACGGGATGCCCCAGAACTCGCGCCGGCCGAGAAGGCGGCCGACCGGCTCGCCATCGAGGCGGCGGCGGGTGAAATCCGCCAGCCGGGCGCGACCGTCCCCGGATGCCGCGCGGTTGCCCTCGACCACCACGGCGGTCGACGACAGTCCGAACGCCTCGGCGACGAGAAGCCGCGCGTCGAGATCGGCGGTCGGCAGGCCGGCCGCGCGGAAGGCCGCGCGCGTGCGGGTCAGGAGGTCGCCGATGCGTGTGCCGCTGTCCGCCGCGTCCGGCATCGGCCGCCTCAGGCCTCTTCGGCCGCGAGCAGCGCCGCCTGGTGCTCGGCGGTCAGCGCGTCGATGATCTCGTCGAGCGCCTCGCCGGAAATCACCTGGTCGAGCTTATAGAGCGTCAGGTTGATGCGGTGGTCGGTCACGCGCCCCTGCGGAAAATTGTAGGTGCGGATGCGCTCGGAGCGGTCGCCGGAACCGACCTGCCCCCGGCGGGCGGCGGAACGCTCCGAATCGCGCCGCTCGCGCTCCGCGTCGTAGAGCTTGGCCCGCAGCAGCGTCAGCGCGCGCGCCCGGTTCTTGTGCTGCGAGCGCTCGTCCTGCACCGCCACCATGATGCCGGTCGGCAGATGGGTGATCCGCACCGCCGAATCGGTGGTGTTGACGTGCTGGCCGCCGGCGCCGGACGAGCGGTAGAGATCGACCCGCAATTCCGACGGATCGAGGTCGATATCGACGTCCTCCGCCTCCGGCAGCACGGCCACGGTCGCCGCCGAGGTGTGGATACGGCCGCTCGATTCGGTCGCCGGAACGCGCTGGACGCGATGGACGCCGGATTCGAACTTCAGCCTCGCGAACACGCCGACCCCGCGCACCTCCGCGATCACTTCCTTGTAACCGCCCGCCTCGCCCTCGCTCGACGACATCGGCTCGACGGTCCAGCCCCGTGCCTCGGCATAGCGGGTGTACATGCGGAACAGGTCGCCGGCGAACAGCGCGGCCTCGTCGCCTCCGGTGCCGGCGCGCACTTCGAGAATGGCGCTCTTGGCGTCGGCCTCGTCCTTCGGAATCAGCGCGAGGCGGATCTCGTGGGACAGCCGCTCGATTTCGTCCTGCAGCAGCGGCCGCTCGGCATTGACGAGGCCGGTCATCTCCGGATCGTCGGCCAGTGCCTCCAGATCGGCGAGTTCCTGCTCCGCCCGGCGCAGCGCGGCGATGGCGTTCACCACCGGCGACAGTTCCGCATATTCCCGCGACAGCTTCACCAGGGTCTCGGCATCGGGGCCGGATCCGAGCCGGTCCTCGATGATGGCGAAGCGCGCCGACAGGGCGTCGAGCTTCTCGGGCGAGATCGTCATACCGGAATCCCGTTTTCCTCGGCATAGGCCTTGAGGAACGCGCGCAGGTCGCCGCTCCAGCAGCCCGGCTCCAGCCGGGGCAGCAGGCGGGCCCTGAGCCGGCCGAGATCGAGGCTGCGCACCATCTCCTTCACCGGGCCGATCGAGGCCGGCGGCATCGAGATGGTGCGGAAGCCGAGGGCGATCAGCACCATCGCCGTCAGCGGCTGCCCGGCCATCTCGCCGCAGAGCGAAACAGGAACGTGCAGCGTCTCGGCCTTCTCGACGATCAGCCGGAGCGCCCTCAGGAACGGCACGGACAGGGGATCGTAGCGGCTCGAAACCCGGGTGTTGCCGCGGTCCGTCGCGGTCATGAACTGGAACAGGTCGTTCGAGCCGACGGAGACGAAATCGACCTCTTCCAGAAGCTCGTCGAGTTCGAACAGCAGCGAGGGCACCTCGATCATCACGCCGTAGCGCAGCGTTTCCGCGATCGGGTGGCCGTGGCGGCGCAGATGGCGGATCTCGCGGTCGACCAGGGCGCGGGCGGCGCGATATTCCTTCACCATGGTGACCATGGGGAACATCAGCCGCAGCTCGCGGCCCGCGGCGGCCTTCAGCAGCGCCCGGATCTGGGTGCGCAGCAGCGCCGGCCGGTCGAGCCCGAGCCGGATCGCCCGCCAGCCGAGCGCGGGGTTCTCCTCCTCCACCGAGCGCAGGTACGGCAGCAGCTTGTCGCCGCCGATATCGAGCGAGCGGAAATTGATCGGCCGGTCGCCCACCGCCTCCAGCACCTGGCGGTAGAGCTCTTCCTGCTCGGAGACCCGCGGCAGCCGCGCGGCGACCATGAACAGGAGTTCGGTGCGGAACAGCCCGACGCCCGCCGCGCCGGATTCCTCCAGCTGCGGCATGTCCACCAGCAGGCCCGCATTGAGGTGCAGCGAGATGGCAGTGCCGTCCTTGGTGACCGACGGCTTGTTGCGCAGCCGGCGGTAGCCGGCCTGGCGGCGGGCACGAAACCGCACGCGGTCGGCGAAGGCGTTTTCGATGTCCGGCGGCGGCCGCAGGTGCACGTCGCCGCTTTCGCCGTCGACGATGATCGCGTCGCCGGCCTCGGCGAGCGAGACCACGGTGGCGACCTGCCCCACCACCGGGATGCCGAGCGCCTTGGCGACGATGGTGATGTGGCTCGTCGGGTTGCCTTCTTCGAGCACGAGGCCGCGCAGGCGGTCGCGCTCGTAGTCGAGCAGTTCGGCCGCGCCCATGTTGCGCGCGACGAGCACCGCGTCCCGCGGCAGCGTGGCGAACTGTTCGCCGGCGCGGCCCACGAGTTCGCGCATCAGCCGGTTGGCGAGGTCGTCGAGATCGTGCAGCCGTTCGCGGAGATAGGGATCGGTCGAGCGCAGCATCTGCGCGCGGGTGTCGGACTGCACCTTCTCGGCCGCCGCCTCGGCCGTCAGGCCGTTGCGGATCGCCTCTTCCATCTTGCGCGCCCAGCCGCGGTCGCGCGCGAACATGGCATAGGCTTCGAGCACGTCGCGGTGCTCGCCGTCGCGGGCGACCTCGCGCCGTTCCAGCATGTCGTCGAGCGAGAGCCGCAGCCGTTCGAGCGCGAGGTGGAGCCGCGCCAGTTCGTGGCCGGCATCCTCCGCGATGAGGTTAGTGACCACGACGCGCGGCTCGTGCAGCACGACGTGGCCGAGCCCGACGCCGTCGGCGAGCGCGAGGCCGGTGAGGTGCATCGGGCGGCGCAGGTCGAGGCCGCTGCCCTGCTTGGGCGCGAGTTCGATCTCCCCGGCCGCCACCATCTCGGCGATGACCATGGAGGTGGTCTGGAGCGCCTCGATCTCCTCGTCGGAATAGGTGCGGTGGGCCTGGTTCTGCACCACGAGCACGCCGAGCATCCGCCCTGCCCGCAGGATCGGCACGCCGAGGAAGGAATTGTAGATTTCCTCGCCCGTCTCCGGCTTGTAGGCGAAGGCGGGGTGCGACTGGGCGTCGGCGAGGTTGAGCGGCTGCGCGCTCGCGGCGATGAGGCCGACGAGGCCCTCGCCGACCTTGAGGCCGGTGTGGTGCACGGCCGCGCGGTTCAGGCCTTCGGTGGAGAACAGTTCCAGCACGCCGTCGGCGCGCAGCAGATAGACCGAGCAGACCTCGGCCACCATGTTGGCCGCGATCAGGACGACGATCTTGTCGAGACGCTCCTGCGCGGCGATGGGTTCGGCCATCACCTCGCGCAGGCGGCGCAGCAACAATCTTGGACCGGCGGAAGGAGACCGCATCGCGCCCGACGTCTCCAGGCTGCGACCGGACGAGGCCGGTCGGGTTCAGTCATCGTCCGCCGGGCGAACCTGCGTCCGGCAGCGGCCGCGCCGCGTGTCCTCGCCCGGCCGACGCCGGGTTGCTGGCAGGACGACGGCCGCGCCATCCGCGCGCACCGGTTGCGCCGGCATGGGACGACGCGGCTGTATCAGGCCGCGTCGAGTCCGTATAGCGAATGCAAAGTCCGCACCGCAAGCTCGGTGTAGGCCGCGTCGATCAGCACGGAAATCTTGATCTCCGACGTCGAGATCGCGCGGATGTTGATGCCCTTGGAGGACAGGCCCTTGAAACAGGCCGCAGCGACGCCGGCATGGGTGCGCATGCCGATGCCGATCACCGACACCTTAACGACGTCGGTCGAGCCCAGGATCTCGTGGGCGCCGATCTGGTCGGTAGCGGCCGCGAGCACGGCGCGGGCGCGATCGTAGTCGGTCGCCGGCACCGTGAAGGTGATGTCCGTCGTCGAGCCGTCGCCGGTGACGTTCTGGACGATCATGTCGACATTGATGTTCGCCTCGGCCAACGGCACGAACACTGCCGCGGCCACGCCCGGCTTGTCGGCCACGCCGCGCAGCGAGATCTGGGCTTCGTCCTTGGAGTAGGCGATGCCGGTGACGACCTCGTGTTCCATGATTTCGTCCTCGTCGCAGATGAGGGTGCCGGGTGGGAGACCGTGGGCGCCGATCTGCGGCGCGTCGGGATCGTCGAAGCTCGACCGCACGAAGGTGCGGACCCGTTCCACCATGGCGAGTTCCACGGAACGGACCTGGAGCACCTTGGCGCCGAGGGAGGCCATCTCCAGCATTTCCTCGTAGGAAACCCGTTCGAGGCGGCGGGCCTTCGGCACGATGCGCGGATCGGTGGTGTAGACGCCGTCAACGTCGGTGTAGATGTCGCAGCGGTCGGCCTTGATGGCGGCGGCGATGGCGACCGCGCTGGTGTCGGAGCCGCCGCGGCCGAGGGTCGAGATTCGGTTGTCCGGGGCGATGCCCTGGAAGCCGGCGATGACCGCGACCTGGCCGCTGTCGATCCGCTGGGTCAGGAACGCACCGTCGATGCCCATGATGCGCGCGGCGCCGTGGGCGCCGTCGGTCTTGAGCGGGATCTGCCAGCCCTGCCACGAGCGCGCGTCGACGCCGATCGACTGCAGCACGATCGCGAGCAGGCCCGACGTCACCTGTTCGCCGGAGGAGACCACCGCGTCGTACTCGCGCGCGTCGTGCAGCGGGCTCGCCTCGCGGCACAGGCCCACCAGCTTGTTGGTCTCGCCCGACATCGCGGAAACGACCACGGCAACCTGATGGCCCGCATCGACCTCGCGTTTGACGTGGCGGGCGACGTTGCGGATTCGGTCCAGATTGGCGACGGAGGTGCCGCCGAACTTCATCACAAGGCGGGCCATCGTGGAGGGCTCTTCTTCGGGCGGGCGAGGCCGCGCGGGCGGCCTCCGGACGCGTCGGTCCGCGGGCCGATGAGACCGCGGCGACAGGTGGCGATCGATTTTGAACCGTTCAACGGCATGGAAGCCGGAACCGGCGGGGGTGTTACAGGAAACAAGGCCGCCCCGCAAGGCGGCGCCCTCCGCCCGCAGCCGCCGGGGTCCGGGCCGCCTCAGGGCGCCCCAAGGCTCGCACCGACCCGGCGTCCGGCGTCATCGCGGGCGGGTGTTGGTCGAGGGGCCGTAGCGGTTCGCCCCGGGATCGCCGGGCACCAGGGCGAGCACGAGGAAGAAGAAGATGAAGTTCACGAACGGGATGAACAGGATCAGAGAGAACAGCGCGCTGTAGCCGCGATCGTGCAGCCGCTTCACGGCGAGCGCGAACTCCGTCCAGAGCGCGACGCCGATGACCACGAGGAACGGCAGGTTCGGCTGCGCGATCAACTCCTGGATCTCGCCGCGCATCGGGCTCATGAGCACGACCTCGACCAGCGTGATCAGCACGAAGCCGAGGAAGAACGGCTCGCGTCCGATACGGCCGTCGAACGAGAACAGCAGCCAGAGGATGGAGGTTTCACGGCTCGCGTTGGTGGGTGTTTGCGCCATCGCGGCCCTCGGACATCACCGACGGCCCGCGCCTCTCCAGAAGCGCCACCCGGTCGGATGCAATCATCTGATCGACGGGAAAGCGCTCGGGATTCAAACGCTTGAGCATGTTCCCGCCGTTTGGACCCGCGGGGTCCGAACGGCCTATGCTCTAATGCCTGCCCGCGGCTTTGCCAACCGGCAATGGCGCCGGTCACGATGGTTTCACCCTGAGGCCGCGCCCCGCCGCGCCGCGCCGCCGGGCGATTATGCGCCGCAGCATGTTGAACGCGGCTGCGAGCGGGGATAAATCAACGGTGTCGGCGCGTGACACAAAAAAGATCCGCATACCCCCGCGACCGTCGGCAGCGGGAAGCCGGCGGGAGGAGTGTTGGCAATGAGCGCAACAGGCGACAGCCGCCGGATCACCGTCCCCGACATCACCGCGCGCAAGGGCGGCGAGCCGGTGGTGATGCTGACGGCCTATACCGCGCCGATCGCCGGCTTCCTCGACGACCATGTCGACATGCTCCTGGTCGGCGACAGCCTCGGCATGGTGGTCTACGGCCTGCCGAGCACCCTCGCCGTCACGCCCGAGATGATGATCGCCCACGGTTCGGCGGTGATGCGGGGCTCCAGGCGCGCATGTGTGGTCATCGACCTGCCATTCGGCGCCTATCAGGAGAGCCCGGAGCAGGCATTTCGCACCGCTGCGCGCATCATGGCGGAAACCGGCTGCTCGGCGGTGAAGCTCGAAGGCGGCATCGAGATGGCGGAGACGATCCGCTTCCTCGTCGACCGCGGTATCCCCGTCATGGGTCACGTCGGCCTCACGCCGCAGGCCGTCAACCATCTCGGCGGCTTCCGCGCCCGCGGCCGTTCCAACGCCGAGCAGGAGAAGATCACCGCCGACGCGGTCGCCGTGGCGGAAGCCGGGGCGTTCGCGATGGTGGTGGAGGCCGTCGTCGAGCCCCTCGCCCGCCGCATCACCGAGCTCGTGCCGGTCCCGACCATCGGCATCGGCGCCTCCGTCGCTTGCGACGGCCAGGTGCTGGTGATCGACGATATCCTCGGCACTTTCGCCGATTTCACGCCCCGCTTCGTCAAGCGCTACGCCGAACTCGGCACCGAGATCGGCGCGGCAGCGGCGAATTATGCGGCCGATGTCCGCGCGCGGCGCTTCCCCGGCGCCGAGCACACCTTCGCCGTCCGGAAGCCGGCCCGAACCTGACCCCCGCAGGCCGCGCACGGCCTGTTCGGCATCGCCGCACCGGCGCCTGACCGCGATCGCGGGCCGCCGCACGGCCGGCCCGTCATCCAGCACAGCACCACCAGACCACGGGTTCCTCCGCCATGGAGATCGTCCACACGGCCGCCAACCTCCGCCGCGCGCTCGATGGCGCGCGCGCGACCGTCTTTGTCCCCACCATGGGCAACCTGCACGAAGGCCATCTGTCACTGGTGCGCGAGGGCCTGCGCCGCGGCGGCCCTGTGGTGGTGAGCATCTTCGTCAACCGCCTGCAGTTCCTGCCGCACGAGGACTTCGACCGCTATCCCCGCACGCTCGCCGACGACGCCGCCAAGCTCGCGACCGTCAGCCCGGACGTGCTGGTGTTCGCCCCCGACGAGCGCGAGATGTATCCGGAGCCGCAGAGCTTCAAGGTGGTGCCCGATCCGGCGCTGGCCGACATCCTGGAGGGCGCGTTCCGGCCGGGATTCTTCACCGGCGTCGCCACGGTCGTGGCCAAGCTGTTCGGGCTCGTGCAGCCGCGCATCGCCGTGTTCGGCAAGAAGGACTACCAGCAGCTGATGGTGATCCGCCGCATGGTGCAGCAGCTGGCCATGCCCATCGAGATCGTCGGCGCCGATACCGCCAGGGCCGGCGACGGCCTCGCACTCTCGTCGCGCAACGGATTTCTGGGCCCGGAGGAACGCAGCGAGGCGCCGGCGCTCGCCGCGGCACTCGACCGCATCGCCGAGCAGATCCGCGCGGGCGGCCGGGATATCCCCGCTCTGGAAGCGGAAGCGGTCGCCGGGATCGCCGCACGCGGCTGGGCGGTCGACTACGTCGCCATCCGCCGCCGCTTCGACCTGCTGCCGCCGTCGCCGGACGAGATCAGCAAGCCGGAAAGCCTCGTGGCGCTCGCCGCCGCCCGGCTCGGCGCAACGCGCCTCATCGACAATGTGGAGATCTGACGGCCCGGACAGGGCCCGTTCGCACCCTCCTCACGCAGCCGGCGCCGCTCCGGGCGCACAGGCCGCCCGACCCGCATGTGGCCGGCGGAGGTGCTGCGGCGCAGTCCTGATTCCCTGCGCCGCGGTCATGCTTTCAGACGCGCCAGGCGGACGGTTCCGCCCGGGTCGCGATGAGGAAGCTCAGCGCTCTTCCTCGTCCTCGACATCGCCGATGATGTCGGTCATGTCGTCGCCTTCGTCGTCGTCTTCCTCGAGGAAGGTATCCTCTTCGGCGCCGATATCCTCGATCTGCTCGTCCTCGATGTCCGGCACATCCTCGACACCGGCGGTCTCGGCGTCGGCGTCCTCGAGCGACACCAGCTCGACGTCGACGACCTCATCCTCGACCTCGGGATCGTCCGCGACGACGGCGGCCATCTTGGCGACCTTCTCGGGACGGACGGCGGAGGAACCCACGTCGAACACGGTCCCGCACTTCGGGCACAGGATCGGCGTGCGGTTCAGATCGTAATAGCGGGTGCCGCAATTCGGGCAGTGCCGCTTGGTGCCGAGTTCCGCTTTCGCCACGATCGCGCCTCGTCTGTCTGGGTCAGTCGGATAGTCTGGTCGGTGCGGCGGAGCACAGCCCCGCCGGACGGCAAAAACCGCCCACCTGTTGTCGTAAGCGGCGCTCCCTTACATGCGCAAGGGGGCGCTGTCAAAGCCGAAGAAGCAATCGGAAAGCGGGCTTTCACGCCTCACCCGGCATGCGGCGCGGGAGGAGCGAGGTGGGAGCGATGCCGCTCGACGGCGTGACGTGCCCATACGGGCATGTTAGGACGGCGCATCTCTGTCCGTATCGTGTCGCCTGTTCGCCGGAATTTCGATCCCATGAGCCACTCATCCACCCCCGTCCCGCTGACAGCTTCTGCCTCCGGCGCCCTCAGGGGACATGTCCGCGTGCCCGGCGACAAGTCGATCTCGCACCGCTCACTGATGCTGGGCACCCTTGCCGTGGGCGAGACGACCATTTCCGGCCTTCTCGAGGGTGCCGACGTGCTGGCGACGGCGGAGACGATGCGCGCCCTCGGCGCGCGCATCGAGCGCGACGAAAACGGCATCTGGCACGTCCACGGCGTCGGTGTCGGCGGGCTGATGGAGCCGGCCGCCGCGCTCGATTTCGGCAATTCCGGCACCGGCGCCCGCCTCTGCCTCGGCATGGTCGGCACCCATCCGATCGCGGTGACCGCCGTCGGCGACGCCTCGCTCTCCCGCCGGCCCATGGGCCGCGTGCTCGGGCCCCTGCGGCGCATGGGCACCGAAGTCGTGGCTCGGGCCGGCGACCGGCTGCCCCTGTCGATTCGCGGCGCGGAGACGCCCATCCCGATCGAGTACCGGCTGCCGATCGCCTCGGCGCAGGTGAAGTCCGCCATTCTCCTCGCCGCGCTCAACACCCAGGGCACCACCACCGTCTACGAGCCGACCGCGACCCGCGACCATACCGAACGGATGCTGAAGGGCTTCGGCGCCGCGATCGAGGTCGAGCCCGACCAGAACGGCGGCCGCATCATCCGCATTCACGGACCCGTGGAACTGAAGCCGCAGGATGTCGCCGTTCCCGCGGACCCGAGCTCGGCCGCGTTCCTGATCATCGCGAGCCTGATCATCCCGGGTTCCGAGATCTCCATCGACAACGTGATGTTGAACCCGACCCGGACCGGGCTGTTCGACACCCTGATCGAGATGGGCGCGGACCTCACGATCAGCAACCGCCGCCTGTCCGGTGGCGAGCCCGTCGGCGACATCACCGTGCGGTCGAGCCGGCTGCGCGGCGTCACGGTGCCGGCCTCCCGCGCGCCGTCGATGATCGACGAATATCCCGCGCTTTCCGTCGCCGCGTCGTTCGCCGAGGGCGAGACCGTGATGGAGGGGCTGGCCGAACTCCGCGTCAAGGAATCCGACCGGCTCGCGGCAGTGGCCGCCGGCCTCGTCGCCAACGGCGTCGACCACCATGCCGGACCCGACTGGCTGACGATCCGCGGCCGGACCGCGCCGATCGGCGGCGGCGTCGTCGAGACTCACCTCGACCACCGCATCGCCATGGCCTTCCTGGTGATGGGGCTCGCTGCCGACAAGCCGGTGACGGTCGACGACACCGCGATGATCATGACGAGCTTCCCTGAATTCCGCAGCCTGATGACCAGCCTTGGCGCGGTGTTCTCCGAGGCCGAGCTGCCCGGCACCCGCCGATGATCATCGCCATCGATGGGCCGGCGGCCTCCGGCAAGGGCACGCTCGCCCGCCGGCTCGCCGCCCATTACAGGCTGCCGCATCTCGATACCGGCCTGCTCTACCGCGCGGTCGGCGCCGCTCTCATCGACGGCGGCATGCCGCTCGACGACAGCGCGGCGGCGGTCAGCGCGGCCGGGAGCATCGACCTCTCGCGCCTCGACGCCGCGGCCCTATCCCGCCACGATGTCGGCGAGGCTGCCTCCCGCGTCGCCGCGATCCCGGCGGTGCGGGCTGCGCTGCTCGATCGCCAGCGCAGCTTCGGCCATGGCGGTCCGGGAGCCGTGCTCGATGGGCGCGATATCGGCACCGTGGTGTTTCCGGCGGCGGACGCCAAGCTGTTCGTGACCGCCACGGTTGCCGAACGGGCACGGCGGCGGACCGCGGAGATGGCGAGCCGCGGCCTTCACGCGGACTACGCGACGATCCTCGCCGATCTCGAACGCCGCGACGCCCGCGACAGCAACCGGGCGAGCGCGCCGCTGCGGATCGCCGAGGATGCCATCCTGCTCGATACAACCAATCTCGACGCGGATGCCGCTTTTCTGCGCGCCCTCGACCTGACGGAAGCCGCCCTCCGCCGCTGATTCCAGGTCCCATGCCGATGGCGGCCGGTCCATTCGAGCGACACCGTCGCGCGAAAATCTCCCGATATTGTAAGACTTTCGGCTAACCGGCGCCGGCTTCCGCCAGCCATCCGGCCGAAGCCGGCGCACGAATCCGCTTGCGCGGAGCCGGCCGAGCGGCCTGCCCATCAGAAAGTCAGCCTGGCGCAAGATTGGGCACCTAGCGTTGCAATCCGGCCATCGAGAACCGCTGCCGTCCAAGGGGCTCTTCCCTGGAGAAACGGCGAAAAACAGCGGTCCGGCCGTCCCTGGCGCGCCTATGCGCCGAGGGCGGCGAGCCGATCGGGAGAAGGAACGCCGTCAACCTGCGGGCGGTCTCCGCCAGCGGCCCCGCCCGCGCTGCGAGGGGCCGCCATGTCGAAGCCGCACGCCATTTCCATCAGCATCGCCGCGACGCTCAATGCGCTCATCGCGGTCATGAGCCTCATCGTCGTTCTCGCCTGCGGCTACGTCGCCTGGGAGCAATACCGGCAGTACAGGATCGCCAACGTCGTCGGCCAGATGGCCGAGGTCGAGAAGCAGCTGTTCCAGGCGCTGCAGACCTTCCGCAGCGAACGCAACGCCACCGCCACCGCACTGGCGCTTGCCCCCACGGAGGCGGCCGCCGCCGCGGCGACCTTCGCCGCCGACCGCAAGCAGCTCGACGACGTCATGCGGATCGTCTCCGCCAATATCGACCTGCCCTATGCGCCCGACTGGCGGAAATCGGCGAAGTCGCTGGAGGTGATCTACCGCACGCATCTCGAGCGGCGGAAGGCAGTGGATGCCGCGCTCGCGGTTCCCGTCGAGACGCGCAACCCCCAGCTCCTCATCCGCTTCATGCCGGAAACCGGGGATTTCCTGAAGGCCATCGAGCGTGCCTCCGACACGCTCGAGGCCGCCTTGCGCAATCTCGATGCCGTGGCCGGCAACTATGTGCGCGCCAAGACCCTGACCTGGCAGGTGCACGCCAGCGGCGGCGAGATCGCGCTGGCGATCGTCACTGCGCTCTCAGAGGCGCGCGCCTTCAGCCCGATCGAATCGCAGAAGGCGCAGATCGCCCAGATCCGCACCGCCACGCTGTGGGCGCAGGTCAAGGAGTTCGCCACAGCGCCGGGCACGCCGAAGACCTTCGCCGAGATGGCCGGTGCGGTCGAGAAGGGCTTTATCGGCGGCCAGTTCGCCTCCCGCCAGTCGCAGCTCATCGCCAATCTCCGCAACGGCCCCTCCGGCTATCCGCTGGCGGAATATCGCGCGGAGGCGGACAAGGCCTTCCTGCCGCTCGTCGCGCTCGCCGGCGCCTTCATGGACGCGGCGCTGGACGAGGCGCGCACCAACGCCGGCGAGGCCTGGACCTCGTTCCTCTGGGCGGTCGGAGCCATGGCGATCGGGCTCGTCGTTGCCGTCGCGAGTTTCGTCGTGATCTGGCGCCGCGTGCTTCGCCCCCTGAAGCGGATGACGGGGGCGATGCTGCGGCTCGCCGACAGCGACCTTTCCACCGAAGTGCCCGACACCGACCGCGGCGACGAGATCGGCCGGATGGCCGGGGCCGTGCTCGTGTTCAAGGACGGCATGGTGCGCAACGCGGCGCTGGAGGCGGAGGCGGAACGGGCGCGGGCCGAGGCCGAGAGGCAGCGCCGGCAGGCGACCCGCGAACTTGCCGACGGCTTCGACGCCGCCATCGGCGGCATCGTCGGCACCGTTTCCTCCGCGGCGACGCAGCTGCAATCGACCGCGGAGCAGCTATCCCAGTCCGCCAATGAGACGGCCTACCAGTCGACCGCCGTTTCGGCAGCGGCCGAGCAGGCCTCGGCCAATGTCCGATCGGTCGCCGCCTTCGCTGCCCAGCTCGGCTCCTCGATCGACGGCATCGGCCGGCGCATCGAAACCTCGACCCGCATGTCCGGCGAGGCGGTCCGAGAGGCGGGCGACGCCGCGGCCATCGTGCGCGATCTCGCCGAGGCGACCTCGCGGATCGGCGCCATCGTCGACCTCATCAATGCCATCGCCGCCCAGACCAACCTGCTGGCGCTGAATGCGACGATCGAGGCCGCGCGCGCCGGGGATGCCGGCAAGGGCTTCGCGGTCGTCGCCGCCGAGGTCAAGACGCTGGCGTCCCAGACATCGAAGGCAACGAGCGACATCGCCCGCCAGATCGGCGACATCCAGCACTCGACCGCCGACGCGGTGCGGGCGATCGACGGCATCCGCCTCACCATCGAGAAGATGAACGCGGTGGCGAACGAGATCGCGCTCGCCGTCGACGAGCAGCATTCCGCGACCGGCGAGATCGTGCAGAATGTCGACCAGGCGGCTTCGGGCACGCATGAGGTGACGTCCAACATGACCGGCGTCGCCCAGGCCGCCGAAGGCACGGGCGTCGCGGCCAATCAGGTTCTGGTCGCCTCGTCCGAACTCTCGACGCAGTCGGAACTGCTGC
>JAEZMP010000295.1 GCA_023442215.1 Pseudomonadota bacterium | reverse complement strand
GCCGTGTCCTCTGTCGCAAACGTCAACGTCACGCCGACCGGCGGACTTACCCTCGACGGTGCCGCCGCTCAGGGCCGGACATTGACGGTGACCGATACCGTCGCCGACGCTGACGGCATCGTCTCGTCGGCCTACCAGTGGCAGCGCTGGGATGGCTCGGCCTGGACCGATATCTCCGGCGCGACCGGCACCAGCTACGTGCTCACCCAGGCCGATGTCGGCCACGATGTTCGCGCCGAGCTGCGCTATGTCGACGGCGACGGCCTCGCCACCACGGTCTCGAGCGCGGCCATGTCCGCCATCGCCAATGTCAACGTCGCGCCGACCGGCGAACTCGCCCTCGACGGTGCCGCAGCCCAGGGCCGGACCCTGACATTGACCGATACCGTCGCCGATGCCGACGGCATCGCCTCGTCGGCCTACCAGTGGCAGCGTTGGGACGGCTCGGCATGGGTCGACATCTCCGGCGCGACCGGCACCAGCTACGTGCTCACCCAGGCCGATGTGGGCCACGACGTTCGCGCCGAGCTGCGCTATGTCGACGGCGACGGCCTTGCCACCACGGTGTCGAGCGCGGCCACGTCCGCCATCGCCAACGTCAACGATGCTCCCGCCGGCGCGGTGGTTGCGAACGGCGCGGCGGTTCAGGGCCGGACCCTGACCGCGACGAACACCGTGACCGATGCGGACGGCATCTCCACGCCCGGCACCTACCAGTGGCAGCGCCAGGGCGCGGATGGCCTCTGGCACGACATCGTCGGCGCCACCGCCGCCACCTACGCGCTGACCCAGGGCGATGTCGGCGCGCGGATGCGCGCCGTTCTCCACTATGTCGATGATGCCGGCGTCCACGAAACCGTCGCCGGCGCGGCCACCGGCGTGGTCGCCAACGTCAACGATCTGCCGGTCGTGCAGGACGACCGCTTCGCGGAGATGCGCAACGCCCGCACGGTCGCGATCGACGTGCTTGCCAACGATACCGACCCGGATGGCGACGTGCTCCACGTCACCAAGATCGACGGCCACGACATCGCTCCCGGCGGTTCCGTCACCCTCGGCAGCGGCACCGTCACGCTCGACGGGAGCGGCCATCTGGTGTTCTCGCCGTTCCTCACCTTCGACGGCGACGTGAGCTTCACCTACACCGCCGAGGACGGCGCGGGCGGCGCGAGCGTCGGCCGGGTGACCGGCTCCGTCGCCACGGCGCCGGAATGGTCGGCTCTCGGCCATGATCTTCAGGACGTCGTCGGCGCCACGGGCCTCGCCATGCCGCACGATCTGAACGACCTGATCTATGCCGCGTCCGTCGTCATGCCCGGCGCGTTCATCACCTCGGAGGACGCGCGCTCCATCGTCGGCTACCAGCCCGGCGCAGGGCTCGATCTTCTCTCCGGTGGTGTCCTACCAGACGCGGACGTGCTGTCCAGGATGCTGCTGGCGCTCTCACAGACGCGGGATTCGTCCGTCGCTCCGGTGCTGTCCACCGATGCGCACGGCGCGTGGACCAGCTCCGTCGACCAGAGCCTCCTGTTCCAGACCGCGCTCGGCTCCGATCAGGACGTGCGGATCGACTATGGCGAGGGCAGCACCTCGTTCTCCGGCGCGGCCTCGTCGGGCTGGAGCCGTTCCTTCGCGCTCCAGAGCCTCCGGCCGGATTTCTCCGCCGATCTCGTGAGGCAATCCGACGGCAACGCCCAGGGCCAGCTCCACGAGGCCTCGGTCACCACCGGCTCCTCGCTGTCGATCGATATCGGCGGGCTGCAGGCCGGCACGCCCCAGGCCGGCCTCTCCAACAAGTACGGCTTCGTGGATTTCGTCACGCCGGATGCCCACAGCGCCGTCGCGATCTCGCGCTCGGTCGCCGTCGCCGACACGCTGGGCGGTGCCGATGACCAGACCGCCGTCGTCCACATGCGCCAGAACGGCGTCAGCGACGTCTCGGTGATGTTCTACAAGGTCGACGATCTCTCCGGCAGCATCGACGGCATCGATCCCGGCGATGCGCGCTACGGTGCCGCCACCGAGAGCCGTGCCTACCATCTGTCCGATGGCGGAACCTGGCTCAAGGGCGGCGGATACGGCCAGTACGGCGAAGGCGAGATCGCGGGCGTCGACAACGGCGACATCATCGCCATGCGCCTCCACACGGGCGCGGGCGACGACTTCTACGCCTTCGCCAACGCGAACAGCGACAATCAGGCTGCCCACCTCTGGGGCTACGGCTACAACACCTGGGGCTGGGAGGACACCGCCGGCGGCGGCGACCGCGATTTCAACGATCTCGTGGTGCAGCTCGATTTCGTCGGCAAGCAGCTCGACGGCCTGCTGTTGGCCTGATCCAGGGTGGACGGCCACGCGCGGCGATCTTCCGCCGCGCGCGTGCATCGGATAGGCCGTTGGGGCATTCGTGAACGGACGCGGGCGCGGCGATGGTTGCGATCCCGCCACGCCGGACTACATCACGCATGGTGCAGCCCCCGCGTCGTGGCCGTTCCGCCGCGATTCCGTTCCGCCGACCGGGGCGCCCTGTGGGAGAAGCCGATGCCGGATGCGTCTTCCGGGTTCACGGAAGCCGACGTGCCCGACCAGTCGGGCAAGTGCTTCGTGGTGACCGGCGCCAACACCGGCCTCGGCTTCGAGGCCGCCCGCGCGCTCGCCCTGCGCAGTGCCCGCGTCGTTCTCGCCTGCCGTTCGGAGGCGAGGGCGGACGAGGCGATGCGCCGGATCCGCACGGTCGCGCCCAGCGCCGATCTCGGCTTCCTGCCTTACGACCAGGCAGACCTCGACAGCATCCGCCGCGCCGCGGCGCTGCTCGGCGCCGAGCCCCGCATCGACGCGCTCGTCAACAATGCCGGCGTGATGATGCCGCCGCTCAGCCGCACCCGACAGGGCTTCGAGCTTCAGTTCGGCATCAACCATCTCGGCTGCTTCGCCTTCACCGCGCTGATGCTGCCGAAGCTCGCCGCGACGCCGGGTTCGCGCGTCGTCATCACCGGCAGCCTCGCCCACATCTCCGGCCGGATCGACTGGGACGATCCGAACGCCGAACGGTCCTATCGCCGGTGGCCGCGCTACCGCATGAGCAAGCTCGCCAATCTCCTGTTCCTTTTCGAACTCGACAGGCGGCTGCGCGCGGCGGGATCGCCCGTCTCGGCGCTCGGTTGCCATCCGGGCGTCGCGGGAACGGACCTCGGCCGGCATATGCCCGGGGTGGGCATTCTCTGGGCCGTCCTGCGACCGTTCCTGAACACGGCGGCGATGGGCGCGTGGCCGACCCTCCAGGCCGCATCGGGCACCATCACGCCCGGGGCCTATTACGGCCCGCAGGGATTTCGTGAGATCAGGGGGCCGTCCGGCGTGGCGAAGCGGGCCGCACACGCGACCGACCCCGAGCTGGCGAGACGGCTCTGGGACCTGTCGGTCGAGATGACCGGCATCGACCCCGCTCTGCCGCCCGCCTGAACCCGCCAGCCTTAACTCCCGCCGGGATGCCAGCGGGATGGCGCTCTCCGGGGTAGGCCCGGCGGGAACGCCGTCGTCCGTCAGCCGAGAACCTTGCGCAGCGAGGCCTCGATCTGGCCGCCGCAATAGGCGTCGCCATAGTCCTGCCGCGCCCGGGCGGCGAGGGCGGCGAGCGGGGGCAGGGCCGCGACGCGGCGCGTCAGGCCGGCCGTCATCGGCGCGGCGTCCTGCAGCATCGCGGCGATCGGCGGGAAGCGGTCGGCCATGGTCGACCAGAGCGTGGCGCTCACGACGTCGGCGATTCCGGGAGATTTGCCGCCAAGCAGGAAGCCCGCGTCGGCCGTCAGGCCGTTGCGGCGTCCGGTTTCTTCCCAGAACGACATCCAGCGCTTGAGGCGCGGCACGAAATCCCGCCAGCGCGTCTCCGTCCACATCTCGCGCCCGCCGTCGATCGTGATGTCGTCGATCACGTCGTTGGAATCGTTGACGATCTTCAGGGTCATGGCGCGCAGGGCAGGGGTATCGGGCAAGAGGGCGAGCGTCTCGCCGAGATAGAGCACGATCGCCGGCATCTCCGAGATCGCGAAGTCCGCCTTGCGGTCGATCAGCATCGGCGGGCCCATGAACGGCACCGGCATCTCGCTCGCCGGGCCCTCCATCAGCCGCGCGATCTCGGCATCGCCTGCCTCGGTCCAGCTCTTCCCGGCGAAGGCGAGGACGGCCCGCACGAACTGGCCGCGGAACGGCACGGACCAGTAATAGAGATCGTAATCGGCCATCTCGGCATCTCCCTGTGGCGGCGCAGGCGCGCGGGCGAGCGGACATTCTCCGGAACGCCGCCGCGATCGGAACGAGCGGCATCCGCTGCGGATCATCGTCCCGCGACGCGCGAAACGAGCGGGCGAAACGGTCCAGCTCGGCGCATGGGCTCGTCCGCCCCGCGTCTCAGACTATCCCGGCGGCCCCTCCCGGGACAACGCCGCCGGTGCCGCCGATTTGTCACCAAACCGCATTGGCTTTTGGATATGGCAGGAGGTTGCAGGAGGCGCGACAGATGGCAGATTCCACCACCGATACCGAGATCACCGACGCCGGCACGACCTTCGCGTCGCAGGGCGAGGCGGAAGCGCCTGAGGCGCCGTCTCGCAACTGGCTCGAGATCGAGCTCGAAGACGACATGGATGAGGAGCTCGAACAGGCGGTCGACGATTCCCGCGTCCCGCCGGAGCTGCGGGCCCGGTTCGAACGTCACCGGAAGAACTCGCTCGACCGGCACACCTATTTCAGCGAGCTCCTTCGTCTGCAGGGCGAACTCGTCAAGCTGCAGGACTGGGTCCGCTACAAGGGCCTCAAGCTGGTCGTGCTGTGCGAAGGGCGCGACAGCGCCGGAAAGGGCGGCGCGATCAAGCGCATCACCCAGCGCGTCAATCCGCGCACCTGCCGGGTGGTCGCGCTTCCGGCGCCCTCGGATCGCGAGAAGACGCAGTGGTACTTCCAGCGCTACGTGCCGCACCTGCCCGCGGCCGGCGAGATCGTGCTGTTCGATCGCAGCTGGTACAACCGCGCCGGCGTCGAGCGCGTCATGGGCTTCGCCAGCGAGGATCAGGTCGAGGACTTCTTCCGTGACGTGCCGGAATTCGAGCGCATGCTGGTGCGCTCCGGCATCATCCTGGTGAAGTACTGGTTCTCGATCACGGACGAGGAGCAGCAGCTGCGCTTCCTCATGCGCATCCATGATCCCATCAAGCAGTGGAAACTGTCGCCGATGGATCTGCAGTCGCGCGTGCGGTGGGAGCAGTACACCAAGGCGAAGGAGGAGATGTTCGAGCGCACCAGCATCCCCGAGGCGCCGTGGCACATCGTGGAAGGCAACGACAAGAAGCGCGCCCGCCTGAACTGCATGGCGCACCTTCTGTCGGTGGTTCCCTATGAGGAAGTGCCTCACGAGGAGATCTCGCTGC
>JAEZMP010000267.1 GCA_023442215.1 Pseudomonadota bacterium | reverse complement strand
TCGCCGAGGACGCCGGCCTGAAGGTGGTGGAATCGACCGCCAACAATTCCTCGTCCGTGCAGCAGGCGGCCCGCGCGCTCGTCGGCAAGGTCGACGCCATCTACATCCCGACCGACAACACCGTGGTTTCGGCGCTGGAATCGGCCGTGCAGGTCGCTCAGGAAGCCCAGATCCCGCTTTATGCCGGCGACACCGATTCCGTCGCGCGCGGCGCCATCGCCGCGTCGGCTTCAACTATTACGATGTCGGGCGCCAGACCGGCGAGATGGTGGTGGAAGTGCTCGGCGGCCAGAAGCCCAGCAAGATCCCGGCGATCGTCGCCAAGGGCACCAACCTCGTCGTCAATCCCGGCGCGGCCGAGAAATATGGCGTGACCATTCCGGCCGATGTCGTCGCCAAGGCCACGAAGGTTGTGAAGTAAGCCGCCGAGGCGCCAAGGCACCGGGGCGGACCGCCGTCCGGCCCCCGCCCGCTTCCCGGACCCGGCCGCTGCCGCAGCGCGCCGGGTCTGTTCGTTTTGCCGGTAATGTGCTTTAGAACGCCTTGCGTCCGGGGCTCACCGGTTCCGGACGGCGACGCCCATTCAAGCCCTCTCATCTGGAGCGTTGGCCCGTTCGCGGTCGAGACCGCAGGCGGTGCGACGCGACAGAGGCGCGATCCCGCCGATCCCGCGATCGGCGGATTGCCGCGGACCGCAGCACCATGCGGCCTGGAGCCTCCATGTCCCTGATCGCAATCCTCGGCAGCATCGAGCTCGGCCTCGTCTATGCCTTCGTCGCCCTCGGCGTCTATTTCTCGTTCCGGGTGCTCGACTTCCCGGACCTGACGGTCGACGGCTCGTTCCCGCTCGGCGCGGCGACGGCGGCGGTGCTGATCCTCGCGGGCGCCAATCCCTGGCTCGCCACGCTCGCGGCGATGGCGGCGGCGGCGGCGGCGGGGCTCGTGACCGCCTTCCTCAATATCCGCTTCAAGATCCTGAACCTGCTCGCGTCGATCCTGACGATGATCGCGCTGTTCTCGATCAACCTGCGCGTCATGGGCCGGCCCAATGTGGCGCTGATCAATGCCGAGACGGTGCTGACGCCGTTCCGCGGCCTGTTCGGCCTGCGCGACTACTGGGTGCGGCCGATGATGCTGGCCGTGCTGGTCGCCATCGCCGTGGTGCTGATCGCGCGCTTCCTCGCCAGCGATTTCGGCCTCGCGATGCGGGCGACCGGCGCGAACGCCCGCATGGCCCGCGCCCAGGGCGTCTCGACCGATGCGCACATCTATGTCGGCATGGCGCTGTCGAACGCGCTCGTCGGGCTGGCCGGAGCGTTGTTCGCCCAGATCAACGGCTTCGCCGACGTGACGGTCGGCGTCGGCACCATCGTCGTCGGCCTCGCGGCGGTGATCGTCGGCGAGACATTGCTGCCGACCCGGACGCTGTGGCTGGCGCTGACCGCGTGCGTACTCGGCTCGGTCGTCTACCGCATCTGCATCCAGCTCGCGCTTTCGGCCGATTCCATCGGCCTGCAGGCCTCGGACCTCAACCTGGTGACCGCGGTGCTCGTCGCCGTCGCGCTGGTGCTGCCGCGCCTCAAGAAGTCCGGGAGGACGGCATGATCCGCGTCGAAGATCTCGGCATCACCTTCGGCCGCGGCACGCCGCTGGAGAAGCGGGCGCTCGACCATGTCGACCTCGCCATCGCCGACGGCACGTTCGTGACGGTGATCGGCTCGAACGGGGCCGGAAAGTCCACCCTGCTCGGCGCGCTCGCGGGCGACGTGCAGGCGACGCGCGGACGGGTGCTGATCGGCGACACCGACGTGACGCGCTGGTCGACCACGCGCCGCGCGGCGCTGGTCGCCCGCGTGTTCCAGGACCCGCTCGCCGGCTCCTGCGCCGATCTCACCATCGAGGAGAACATGGCGCTCGCCGCCGGTCGCGGCAGCCGGCGCGGCCTCGGCCATGCGCTGACGGGTGCCCGCCACACGGCGTTCGTCGAGCGCATCGCCTCGCTCGGCCTCGGGCTCGAAAACCGGCTGAAGGACCGCATGGGCCTTCTTTCCGGCGGGCAGCGCCAGGCGCTGTCGCTCGTCATGGCGACGCTCGCACCCTCGAAGGTGCTGCTGCTCGACGAGCACACCGCGGCGCTCGATCCGCACATGGCCGATTTCGTGCTCGACCTCACCGCGCGCCTCGTCGCGGAGCACCGCCTGACGACGCTGATGGTGACGCATTCGATGAAGCAGGCGCTTTCCGTCGGCCAGCGCACGATCATGCTCCACGAGGGCAATATCGTGCTCGACGTTTCCGGCACGGAGCGCGCCGGGCTCGGCGTCGACGATCTCGTCGCGATGTTCCGCAAGGTGCGCGGCCAGGAGATCGAGGACGACGCCCTGCTGATGGACTGAGCCGCCGTGCGCTTCGCCACCCCGCTGATCGAAGGCCGCCTCGTCCGGCGCTACAAGCGCTTCCTCGCCGACGTCGCGTTCGCGGACGGCCGCGTCGAGACCGTGCATTGCCCCAATCCCGGCGCGATGACGGGCCTCGCGATCCCGGATGGGCGGGT
The DNA here is from genome assembly GCA_023442215.1 of Pseudomonadota bacterium. Taxonomy (GTDB): domain Bacteria; phylum Pseudomonadota; class Alphaproteobacteria; order Rhizobiales; family Segnochrobactraceae; genus Pseudoxanthobacter. The sequence goes on along the minus strand of JAEZMP010000267.1, from coordinate 650 downwards.
GTTCGTGTCGCGCTCGCCCAACCTGAAGCGCAAGCTGCCGCTGACGCTGGAGCTGGTGGAAGCGGACGGCGTGCTCGTCGGCATCAACACCGCGCACCCGAACGGCCTCGTCGCGGAGGCGATCGCGGACGGCACCATCGCCCCCCTCGCCGGCTATGCCCGGCTGCGCCGCGAGGTCGCCTACGGCAAGGCGAGCCGCGTCGACATCGTGCTGGAGGACGACGACCGGCCGCGCGCGTATGTCGAGGTCAAGAACGTGCACCTGATGCGACGACCGGGGCTGGCGGAATTTCCCGATTCCGTGACGGCACGCGGCGCGCGGCACCTCGCCGAGCTCGCCGCCATGTCCGCGCTCGGCCACCGCGCGGTGATGGTGTTCCTGATCCAGCGGCCGGATGCGGAGCGCTTCGGCCTCGCCGCCAACATCGATCCTGCCTACGCGGCCGCCTTCGAGGCCGCCCGCAAGGCCGGCGTGGAGGCGCTCGCCTATGGCTGCGCCATCTCGACCGACGCGATTTCCGTCACCGGGCCGGTCGCATTCGCCTGAACAGGGGCCGGCGGCCCAATTGGCGATTGCGAACGGCGATGAACTGGCGTTCAAAAGACCCTATATGTGGCGCAACGCTCGCAATGGACGCGCTTTCCTCCCA
>JAEZMP010000247.1 GCA_023442215.1 Pseudomonadota bacterium | reverse complement strand
GAAGCCCTATGCCGACTTCGACCTGATCTACACCTCGATGCCGAGCTTCTCGGAGACGGGGGCCGGCGGGTTCAACTGGAAGGTCCACTCCGCGGACAACACCACGTTCGCCCTCAGCCCGAACGTGGAGATCGGCGCCCGCTACGACCTCGGCGACGACCTGACGCTGAGGCCTTACGGCACGCTCGGCGCGACGTTCCTGACGAACACCGACTGGCAGACCGTGGCGTCCCTCGCCGGCGCGCCGACGGCGGCCGGGACGTTCAAGACGACCTCGGAAATCCCGAACGCTCTCGCCGACGTCGGCATCGGCGTACAGCTCATCAGCAAGAAGGGGCTGGAACTCAGGCTCGACTACGACACCCAGATCGGATCGGACTATTTCTCGCAGGCCGGCAGCGCCCGCGTCTCGATCCGGTTCTGACGCCCGAGCGACCGGCCGGAGCGGAAGCGAAGCCCGCCTCCGGCCGGACGACGGACTGGCACGCGCGGGAGAAAATCGCCCGGCGGCGCGAGGTGGGGCGCGAAGCGGCTTGCAAACCGCGGACGCTTCGCCACACTCCCGCGCGCCGACACCCGGCACAGTGCGTCCCAGCCGTCAGGAGTTCAGGGCCATGGAAACCGTCTCCACATCCAGGAGCTTCGAAGGCATCCAGGGGGTCTATCGCCACGCCAGCGCGGCGACCGGCTGCGACATGACCTTCGCCGTGTTCGTGCCGCCCCAGGCCGCGAACGGACCGGTGCCGGTGCTGTGGTACCTCTCGGGCCTGACCTGCACGCATCAGAACGTGATGGACAAGGGCGAGTATCGCCGCCATGCCGCCGAGCACGGCGTCGCCATCGTCTGCCCCGACACCAGCCCGCGCGGCGCGGACGTGCCGGACGAGAAGGACAACTGGCAGTTCGGCAGCGGCGCGGGGTTCTATCTCGACGCCACCGAGGCGCCGTTCGCCCGCAACTACCGCATGGCGACCTACATCGCCGAAGAACTGCCCGCGCTGGTGGCCGCGGAGTTCCCCGTCGACATGGCCCGGCAGGGCATCTTCGGCCACTCGATGGGCGGCCACGGCGCCATCACGCTTGCCCTGAAGAACCCCGGCCGGTTCAGGTCCGTTTCCGCCTTCGCGCCCATCGCCCAGCCCTCGACTGCCGGCTGGTCGCGCCCGGCGTTCGAGAAATATCTCGGCGCTGACGAGGCGGCGTGGCGGGCCTACGATTCCACGCTGCTGATCGAGGACGGTCACCGGGTGGACGAATTGCTGGTCGACCAGGGCACCGTCGATAGCTTCCTGAACGACGGCCTGAGGCCGTGGCTTCTGGAGGACGCCTGCCGCAAGGCCGGCATCGCGCTGACCCTCAACATGCGCGAGGGCTACGACCACTCCTATTTCTTCATCTCGACCTTCATGGGCGAGCACATCCGCTGGCACGCCGACCGGCTCTGACCCGGACGGCACGGCAAACGCACGCACCGAAAGCCGGGTGGCGCCCGACGCGCGCTGCCGCCCGGCCGGAGACGTCGGCCCGCTCGCGCGCGGGGATGGCCCCGAGGGGGCAACGCCGCCGCCGAGGCGGCAACCAAATGACATCGCCCCGCGTTTCCAGACGTCCCTCGTGCGTGCCGCCGGGGGCCGCAAAAGACCGATTCCGCCCGCCCGGTACGCGCCGGCACGGCGCCAGGGAGCCGCCGCGAAGCCCTTTAGGCCATTTTTTTCGGGCCGGAGATCGCCTTTCTTTCTAGGCACTTATGGCCAAATAGAGATGGTATTGCGTCATTTTTCTGCGTTTCGGGGTGGAACCGATCGGCGGGATGATGTGTTTTAGTAGCGCATCGTCCTGCATTACGAGGTGCCGCTCACCGATGACGTCGCCATCCGCGCAACCACGCCCTTCGAGAGATCGAGACGCCGGAGACACTCCGGCGGGCAATACGCGAGACGGGCTTCCAGACGGGGAATTGGACACAGAAGAGTGTGCATTCTTCTTCGATGTCGACGGGACGTTGCTTGATATCGCCCCGCGCCCGGACGGCGTTTTCGTCCCCCCCGCACTGGTCACCGACCTGCACGCGCTTCACCGGAGAGCCGGCGGCGCCGTGGCGCTCGTGAGCGGCCGCCCGGTCCGCGAACTGGACACCCTGTTTGCCCCGCTGCGGCTTCCGGCGGCCGGCGTCCACGGCATCGAACTGCGGCCGGATACCGAAGCGGACACCGATGTCCGCGCCCCACGCATCGACGACGGACTTCGAGCCGCGATCGGCGCGGTCACGGACCGGTGGCGCGGCGTGTTCGCCGAGGACAAGGGCGTGGGCCTCGCGGTGCACTACCGCGCCGAGCCGGACGCCGGCCCGGCCCTGAAGCGCGCGCTCGCCGACATCCTGGCCGGGCGCGACGACCTCGCCATCCTTCCCGGCCACATGGTGTTCGAGATCAAGCCCGCCGGCCACCACAAGGGCGGCGCGGTGCAGGCCCTCATGCAGCGGCCCCCATTCGCCGGGCGCACCCCGGTGTTCTTCGGAGACGACGTCACCGACGAGGACGGCTTCGCCGCCGCCCTCGCCGCAGGCGGCACGGCATTCGCGGTCGGGCGCACCTTTCCGGGCGCCCTCTCCACCCTGTCCGACGCCGCCGCCGTCCGTCGCCTCGTCCATCGCCTCGCGCAGGCTCAACCCGCAGAGCGGAGGATCTGAACCTTGTCTCGTCTGTTCGTCGTTTCCAATCGCGTCGCCATTCCGGACCCCGGCAGCAAGGCCGCCGCCGGCGGGCTCGCGGTTGCGGTCAATGCGGCCCTGAAGGGCCGGTCGGGCGTCTGGTTCGGGTGGAGCGGCAACATCGCCGAGGAACCGTCGGCGGAGCCGACCATCACGCGGAAAGGCAAGCTGACCTACGCGGTCATCGACCTGAAGGACGCCGATTTCCAGGAATATTACAACGGCTTCGCCAATCGCGTGCTGTGGCCGATCCTGCACTATCGCGTCGACCTCGCGGAGTTCCAGCGCTCCGACCTTTCCGGCTATTTCCGCGTCAACGAGATCTTCGCCGACCACGTCTCGAAGACCGTCGCCAAGGACGATGTCGTCTGGGTGCACGACTACCACATGATGCCGGTGGCGCGGTATCTGCGCGCGCGGGGGCACACCAACCGCATCGGCTTCTTCCTGCACATTCCGATGCCGCCGCCGGAACTGATCCAGGCCCTGCCCCGCCATGCCGAGGTGATAGGCGCGCTGTCCTACTACGATCTGGTGGGCTTCCAGACGGCGACCGACCGCGACAATTTCGGCCGCTATCTCGAGACCCTCGGCGCAACGGCGATCGACGACGACGGCCTCTACCAGATCGGCAACCGGCAGGTGCGCATCGGCGCCTTCCCGGTGTCCATCGAGACGGACGCCTTTGCCCGGCGCGCCCGCCACGCGACACGAACGGCCTACATCAAGAGCTTCCGCGAAAGCCTCGGCAGCCGGAAGCTGATCCTGGGCGTCGACCGCCTCGACTATTCGAAGGGCATTCCGCAGCGCCTGGAGGCCTACGAGACGCTGCTGCGCACCGCGCCGGAATGGCACGACCGCATGACCTTCGTGCAGATCACGCCGAAGAGCCGGACGCAGGTGCCGGAATATGCCGAGATGGACCGCTTCATCTCCACCAAGGCCGGCCACATCAACGGGCTCTACGGCGACGTGGCGTGGACGCCGCTGCGCTATGTCAACAAGACCTACTCGCGCTCGGCGCTCGCCGGCTTCTACCGCGCCGCAAATGTGGGCCTCGTCACGCCGCTGCGCGACGGCATGAACCTCGTCGCCAAGGAATTCGTGGCCGCGCAGGACCCGGAGGATCCGGGCGTGCTCGTGCTGTCGCAATTCGCCGGTGCGGCGCCGGAACTGTCGAACGGCGCGCTGATCGTGAACCCCCACGAAATCGAAGGCATGGCGATGGCGCTGCGGCGGGCCCTCGAGATGCCGCTCGACGAGCGTCGCGCGCGCCACGCCCGGATGATGGCCGTGGTGATGGAGAACGACATCGACGCCTGGGCGCGGCTGTTCCTTGAAGCCCTGGAGCCGCCGGAGCGCCCGTCCACTCGGTCTTCCGCCGCGGCCGAAACTACGCCCGTTCCCCCGGCGCTGCTGCGCGGTGCGGGTCCGGCCTCGAACTGGATCCAGGTCTAGAGCGCTTTCCGATTGCAGAACCATCCGACCGACAAGAATCCGCTCCAGATTCAAAGCTTTGAGCCTTCCCGTTCGGGTCCGCACGATCCTGAACGGGGAGGCATGCTCAAGTGCCTGTAGCCGGACGGTTATCCTGTCGACCGGGCTCCATCCTCCCGGAAGACGCTCCGGCGCATCCCCTTGTTGTGAGGTTCGCCCATGACTGACGCTGCTGCACGCGCAGTGACGCGCGACGACGTCGTGAAGGCCTATGAACTCATCCTCGGCAGGCCGCCGGAGAGCGAGGAAGCGGTGCAGTCGCATCTCGGTGCCCGCGATCTCTCGGAGTTGAGAAAGCAGTTCTTCCATTCCGAGGAGTTCCGGACCGGCTCGGGCGGGATGGGAGCGAGCGCGTCCGTCCTCGGCCGCCACATGACGGCGCCGCCGGCGGAGCTCCAGCTCGACGGCCCCCCGGACCAGCTTGCCGCGATGCTTGCCCGTGTCGGCGAGACCTGGCGCCAGCTCGGCGAGGAAGAGCCGCACTGGTCGGTTCTGACCAGCGACGACTATCGCCAGGACAAGCTCGCCGAGCACATCAAAGCGTTCTACGCCTCGGGCAGGCAAAGCGTGGCACTCGTGAAGGCCGCGCTGAAGCGGGCGG
>JAEZMP010000204.1 GCA_023442215.1 Pseudomonadota bacterium | reverse complement strand
GGCACGGTGCTCGTCGCCAATTCGCTCGGCTCGGGGCTCGCCGAATCCCGGGCGCTGATGAGCTTCCTGCCGGCGCTCGGCGGCGCGGTGCTCGGCGAAAGCCTCGCGCTTCCGAACGTCGCGACCTGGTGGTGCGGCCAGCCGGCCGAGCGCGAGGTGGTGAAGGCGGGGCTGGACCGCATGGCGGTCGCCCCGGCATTCGGGGCGCGGCTGCCGGGCTTTCCCTCCTCGTTCGGGGCCGTGCTCGGCGCCCGGCTCGATGCCAAAGCGCGCCGCGACCTCCTCGAACTCATCGACCGGCGCGGCGTCGACGTGGTCGGGCAGGAGGTGGTGAAGCTCTCCACCATGCCGGTGTGGAACAAGGGCAAGCTGGAGCCCCGGCCGTTCATCCTGCGGGTGTTCGTGGCGGCCACGCCGGAAGGCTGGACGGTGATGCCCGGCGGCTTCTGCCGCATCTCCAACGACAAGGACGCGCGCGCCGTCACCATGCAGCAGGGCGGCTCGTCCGCCGACGTCTGGGTTCTGGCGGATGCGCCGGTGCCGGAATCCTCGCTGCTGCCGACCGCCGACCGCATGCCGGTGCGCCGTACCACCGGCGCCCTGCCGAGCCGCGCCGCGGACAACCTGTTCTGGCTCGGCCGCTATCTGGAACGCGCCGAGGCGACGCTGCGGCTGGTGCGGGCCATGACCGGCCGCCTCGGCGACGTCGGCACCTCCGACCGCATCAGCCACCGCGTCGTTGCGCTGCTCGAAGGGCTCGACGCCGTTCCGGTGGGCCTTGCGCTCACCAACCATGCCGGCGCCGCCGCCGCCGCGCTGGCGCGCCGCGATCTCGGCGGCACCGTGCCCGTTCTGGTGGAGAACGCCCGCCGCACGGCCTCCGTCATCCGCGACCGGCTGTCACCGGATGCGTGGCGCGTGCTCACCGAGACCGAGGCCCTTTTCGCCGGCAACGATCCGCTGCCGATCCTGGTGGAGGGCGATGCGTTCGAGCGCACCAATGCCGCGCTCACGATGATCGCGGCATTCTCCGGCCTCGCCCAGGAGAACATGAACCGCTCGACCGGCTGGCACTTCATGGAAGTCGGGCGCCGGCTGGAGCGGGCGCTCGCGACGTCGATGTTCGTGCGCCATTTCGCGGTGCCGAATGCGTCGGCGCGCTGGCTCGACATCCTGCTCGAACTCGCGGACAGCCAGATCACCTATCGCACGCGCTACATCCTGGCCGCCGCCCGGGCGCCGGTGGTCGATCTCGTCACCCTCGATCCGGGCAATCCGCGGTCCGTCGCCTTCCAGGTCGAGGCGATGGTCGATCATCTGGCGACGCTGCCGGGCCTCGACGATGGCGGGCTCATCAGCGAGCCGGTGCGGATCGCCAAGCGCCTGCAGGCGGAACTTGTCACCGCGGATGCCGCTTCCCTGTCCATCGACGAGCTCATCGGCATCGAGGGACGGCTGATGGAATTGTCGAACGAGATCTCCCACCGCTATTTTACCCACCGCAACCTGCCCGGCAGCACCTGGGACAGCCTCGGCTGACGCAGGGCGACGGGCCGGGCAGTCCGGTCGGGCGGGAACCGCTTCGCATGCTCTACGACATCCGCCACGTCACGAACTACGCCTACGGCACGCCGACGCCATTCGCCCGCCACGTGCTCAGACTGATGCCGTGCGACCGCTCCGGTCTCAAGGTTCGCTCGCGCGCGCTCGTCATCGAGCCGCCGCCGACCGAGCGCGAGGACGTGACGGATTTCTTCGGCAATGCGCTCACCACCATCGCCATCGACGAGGCGCACGAGAAGCTCGTGGTGACCATGGTCGCCCGCATCGAGGTGGACAAGCCGGTGCTGCCCGCGCCGGAGACGACGCCGGATCTCGTCGCCATCCGCGAACTCGCCTATGCGGCATCGGACCTCGGCGGGCTTTCGCCGGCCCACTACGTGTTCCCGAGCCGCCGCATCCCGCTGGAACCGCAGATCCGCGCCTACGCCGCCGAGAGCGTGGTGCCCGGCCGGCCGATTCTCGAAGCCGTGCTGGAATTCAACAACCGTTTCATCGAGGACTTCGTCTACGAGCCGGGGGCGACGGATGCCGACACGCCCCCCGCCGTTTCGTTCGAGATGCGTCGCGGCGTTTGCCAGGATTTCGCGCATGTGATGATCTCCGGCCTGCGCGGGCTCGGGGTGCCCGCGGCCTATGTCTCCGGCTACCTGCGCACCATTCCGCCGCCGGGCGTCGCCCGGCTTCAGGGCGCGGATGCCATACATGCGTGGGTCGCGGTCTGGTGCGGGCCGGATGCGGGCTGGATCGGGCTCGATCCCACCAACGGCGTGCCGGCGGGGCTGGACCACATCGTGCTCGCCATCGGCCGCGACTATGCCGACGTGGCGCCGGTCGAGGGCGTGATCGTCACCTCCGGCGGCCAGCGTCTCGGCGTCGCGGTGGACGTGATTCCGGTCGAGGAGGCCCCACGCGGGCGCGAAGATGTGGAGAAGGAGCCGCCGGCGGCCGCGCCCGCGGCCCGTCCCGCGCCCTGAGCGCTTCCATCCCCGGCTTCGTTCATGAAGGTTACCGCCGTCAGCGGTTTGTTAACCTTATTCATGGCTAATCGGGACGGTGGAAGGATCGGCTCAAGCTTTTGAGTCCGGTGCGCTTTCCGCCCGGGAGACGCTTCGGGTAAAGGCCGGGGCCCGCTATCCGCACCATCGTCTGGCACAGGGGCCTTGATGCGTCACGCGCTCAGCATCTTCATAGCGCTTGCCGTGTCGGCGTGTGCCATGCCCTATGGACCGGGGCACGATCCGCAGACCGCGACCATGGCGCGGGAGGTGCCGGCCACCGAGGCCATCGTGCTGCCGCCGCCGGGCGGCCCGGCCGTGGTCGGCGTCATCGAGACGCGCTTTTCCAATGCCATCGAGCAGAAGGTGGTGATCGCCAACGCCGATGCCCTCGAAGGCGAGAACTATATCCAGGTGAAGATGTACGGCCCGGTCGGCTACGGCGCGGGCGACAATTCGCTCTCCGGCGACCGGCCGATGGTCGGCGACATCCAGCGCGAGATGCTCAAGGCATTTCCCGGGGTCGGCATGTACGTCGCCTCCACCTACATGCAGAACTTCTACGGACCGTTCAGCTATGCGGTGGGCCGGCGCGGCCGCACCACCTGCATCTACGGCTGGCAGACCATCCGTCCCCCGGTGAACAAGTTCATGGCGCCGAGCAGCCGCGGGTGGCTCACGCTGCGGGTGCGGCTCTGCCGCGTGGGCGTCACCGAGGACAAGCTCCTTGCGTTCCTCTACGGCCTGACCGTCAACAGCTACTTCCTGCCGCCGAACTGGAATCCCTACGGCCCCGCGCCCGACGTGCCGGAGGATGTCGGCCGGCTCGGCGCCCCGATGCTGCCGGTGCCGCAGGGCTCCAATCCTTATTATACCGAGGGTCCGCTGGACCCGCGGCTCGGCCGGGTGCTGCCGCCCGCGCCCGTCGCCTCCTCCCGTGCGCCTCGTGCGGCCACGACGGCCGCGACGGCAGTGCGCGCACCGGTGACGCAGGAGCCGCTGCCCGGGGCCGTTCTCGTGCCGGTGCCCGGTGGGACCGCGGGCGCGCCCGTTCCGGGCGCCGCTCCGGCGGCTCAGCAGGCGCCGGCGATCGAGGCCCCGCCGGCTCTCCCCGACAGGGGAACGCCGGGCAGCAAGGGGCCGGTCTCCGCCATCGACAATGCCACGGGCTTCGGCGTCAGCGGTCCGGCCCCACCGGTGGAGGCGGATGCGCCGGCGCCCACGGGCACGCCGAGCTGGCCGGCCGCTTCGCCGGGTACGGCCGCAGGCACCGGTGCCGCAACGACATCGTCCGGCATCCGCATCGTCGGCACGCCGCCGGCGGCGACATCAGGCGGCCCGCTGCAGCTGCCGAGCGCCATCGGTCCCGCACAATGAGGACGTTCGCCGCCGCGACCATGCACTCCGGGCGCATCGGTTGAGCAATTGGCAAACAAGCCGGATTATCGTGCGGGGTGCTGACGGCGGCGTTTTGGGCGGTCCGCGTTCGTCGCGCCGGCCACCGCGCGACTTGAGCGTGGTTCGAAAGCATGCGAAGCCGTTGCCGGCAGGGGTTTTCGTCGCCGGAACGGGGGCGGTGCGGTGCCCCGGGGACGCGAAGCGTGGGCGCATCCGGCGATCGGATGCATTGGGGACGTGAAAAGGCCATGACGAAGGCATTCGCCACGCTGGCATGGGGCCTCACCACGGTGATCGTGCTGTTCCTGATCACGCAGCCGATCAGCCTGCAGGCCCACCTCATCGTTGGAATCATCGTCGTGCTCGTGCTCACGGCGATCAAGTGGTTTCCCTCGGTCGGCCTTCGCCGCCAAGTCTTCCTCGCGCTCGGCACCACCATCATCCTGCGCTATGTCTACTGGCGCAGCACCAGCACCATTCCGCCGATCAACCAGCCCGAGAACTTCATTCCCGGCGTGATCCTCTACGTCTTCGAGATGTACAGCGTGCTGATGCTGGCGCTCAGCCTGTTCACCGTGGCCGATCCGACCGCGCGCAAGCCCGCGCCGCCGCCCGCGCCGGAGACGGCACCGAGCGTCGACATCTTCATCCCGACCTACAACGAGGACGAGATGCTGCTGGCGACGACGGTCGCCGCCGCCGTGGCGCTCGACTATCCGAAGGACCGGCTCAAGGTCTACCTGCTCGACGACGGCGGCACGGACCAGAAGTGCAATTCCAGCAATCCGGCGGCGGCGCTCGAGGCACAGCAGAGGCGGGTGTCGCTGCAGAAGATGTGCGCCGATCTGGGTGCCACCTACCTGACGCGCGCGCGCAACGAGCACGCCAAGGCCGGCAACCTCAACGCCGCGCTCGCGAAGACAGACGGCGACCTGGTGGCCGTGTTCGATGCCGACCACTGCCCGACGCGCGATTTCCTCCAGAACACCGTCGGCTTCTTCGTCGCCGATCCGAAGCTGTTTCTGGTGCAGACGCCGCACTTCTTCATCAATCCGGATCCGCTGGAGCACAACCTCAACACCTTCGAGAGGATGCCGTCCGAGAACGAGCAGTTCTACGGCATGGTGCAGCGCGGGCTCGACCGGTGGGACGCCTCGTTCTTCTGCGGCTCGGCGGCGCTGCTGCGGCGGCAGGCTCTGAAGATCACCAACGGCTTCTCCGGCGTCAGCATCACCGAGGACTGCGAGACCGCGCTCGAACTGCACGCGCAGGGCTGGCACAGCGTCTATCTCGAGAAGCCGATGATCGCGGGCCTCCAGCCCGAGACCTTCGCCAACTTCATCGGCCAGCGCTCCCGCTGGGCGCAGGGCATGCTGCAGATCCTGATCCTGAAGAATCCGGTCGGCCGGCCCGGCCTGACGCTGGCGCAGCGGCTCTGCTACATGACGAACCCGCTGTTCTGGCTGTTTCCGATCGGCCGGCTTGTCTTTCTGATTTCGCCGCTGCTCTATCTGTTCTTCGGCCTGCAGATTTTCTCGTCGTCCGGCGGAGAGTTCTTCGCCTACACGTTCACGTACATGATCGTGAACATGATGATCCAGAACTACCTGTACGGAAAGTACAGGTGGCCCTGGATCTCGGAACTCTACGAATATATTCAGTCGATCTATCTGTTCCGCGCCATCGTCGCGGTCGTGCTCAATCCGCGCAAGCCGACGTTCAAGGTGACCTCCAAGGGCGATACGCTGGACGAGAACCAGGTCTCCGAGCTCGCCGCGCCCTATTTCATCATGTTCGCGATTCTGCTCGTCGGCGTCGGCGCCACCGTCTGGCGCATGTACAC
>JAEZMP010000203.1 GCA_023442215.1 Pseudomonadota bacterium | reverse complement strand
GCCGGCGGCCATTCGCACCATGGCGTGCGCCGGCGGCAAGTCGAGGGCGGAGAGGCATCATGACGAGCGCCGGACACGGAGCGGCAGGCCGCGGGATCGACCATGCCGGGCGGCGCGGCAGCCTGCTCCTTGCATTCGGCCTCGCCGCCGTGCTGGCGGCGACGGCGGCGCTTCTCCTGATCATGTCGGCGGACGAAGCCGAGCCGTACCTGTTGACCGTGCTCGGCATTCTCGCCGTCGTGGGCGTATTCTCGCTGTTCGCGGCGTCCGTCGGGCTTCTTCATTTCGGTGAAGCCGAGCCGGCGTCGTCCGTTGCCGCGGCCGTTGCCGATGCCGTCGGCGAGGCCGTGCTCGTGTGCGATGCCGCCGGCCGGCCCGTCTATGGCAATGCCGCCTATCGCACGCTGTGCCGGGCGACGCCATCCGCTCCCGCGAGCGCCCTGCCGCCGCTCGACCGGCTGCCCGCCGCCGATGACGAGACGGTCGAGGCGATCCACCGGCTCGTGGCCGCGGGCCGGGCCGGTGAGCCCGCCGATGCCGAAATCCGGCTTTCCCGCGTCGCCGACGAAGCGGGCGGGCCACCGCGTGCCTATCGCCTCTCGGTGGTGCCCCTGCGCGAGGGGCCGGCGCGGCGGAGCCTGCACATCTGGCGGCTGGAAGAGGCTCCGGCGGTGCCGCAGGATCGGCATCAGGATCTCCGGCATGAACCCCGGCAGGATCCGGAGATCGGCTTCCTCGACCTGCAGAACGCGATCGACTTCCTGGACCGGGCTCCGGCCGGCTTCTTCTCGGTCGATGCCGCCGGCCATGTCGTCTTCCTCAATGCCACGCTTGCCGACTGGCTGGGGCACGATCTCGCCCATTTCGAAGCCGGCACCGTTCCGCTGGGACAGCTGGTGCGCGGCGACGGTGTCGCGCTCCTGGCGTCGCTGTCCGGCCGGCCCGGGGACAGCCGCACCGAGACCGTCGATCTCGATCTCGTCACCCGCGCGGGCAATCCGCTGCCGGTCCGGCTGCTGCACCGGGTGACCTTCGGGCCGGACGGACGTCCCGACAACTCGCGCACCCTCGTCGTGAGCCGGGCGGCGGGGGCGGAGGCTTCCGAATCGCTCAGGGCGGCAGAGGTGCGGTTTGCGCGCTTCTTCAACAACGCGCCGGTCGCGATTGCCTCTCTCGACAAGGACGGCCGCATCGGCCGCACCAACGCCCCGTTCCTGAAGCTGTTCGGCGTGCTCGCGCATCCGGCACCGGGCGAGGAGCGTCCGCGTCTGGCGGATGCCGTCGTGGAGCGGGACCGTCGAGGGCTCGCCGAGGCCCTCGACGGGGCGGTCCGCGGCCGGGTCGCCGTCGCGCCGGTCGATGCGACGCTCGCCGGAGCCGGCCAGCGTTCGGTGCGCTTCTATGTCTCCGCCGTGCAGGACGCGGTGCAGGGCGGGGATCGCGACGCGGATGACGAAGTGGCCATCGTCTATGCGCTGGAGACCACCGAGCAGCGCGCGCTGGAGGCCCAGTTCACCCAGAGCCAGAAGATGCAGGCCATCGGTCAGCTGGCCGGCGGCGTCGCCCACGATTTCAACAACGTTTTGACGGCCATCATCGGCTTCTCGGATCTCCTGCTGGCGAGCCACCGGCCGACGGATCCGTTCTTCCAGGACATCATGAACATCAAGCAGAACGCCAACCGCGCGGCCGGCCTCGTGCGCCAGCTGCTGGCGTTTGCGACCCGGCAGACGCTGCGTCCGGAGCGCATCGTTCTGACCGACGTTCTGGCCGACCTCACCATCCTGCTCGATCGGCTGCTCGGCGAACAGGTCGACCTCAGGGTGATTCACGGGCGCGACCTCTGGCCGGTGATGGCCGACGTCAACCAGCTCGAGCAGGTCGTCATCAACCTTGCGGTCAACGCCCGCGACGCGATGCCGGAAGGCGGCACGCTGACGATCCGCACCTCCAACCTGCCGGCAGCCGAGACGAAGGCCTTCCAGGGCGGGCGCAGCTTCGGTGGCCAGCCGCTGCCCGCCGCCGATCATGTTCTGGTCGAGGTCTCCGACACCGGCACGGGCATGAGCGCCGAGGTGATGGACAAGATCTTCGAGCCGTTCTTCTCCACCAAGGAAGTCGGCAAAGGCACCGGGCTCGGCCTTTCGACGGTCTATGGCATCGTCACGCAGTCCGGCGGCCGCATCACCGTGGAAAGCGAAGTCGGTGCCGGCACGGTGTTCCGCATCTTCCTGCCGCGCGCCCGCGCGGACGCAGGCCGCGCCGACGCGGACCGGGCGGGAGCCGGCGAGATCGCTGCGGCCCGCCGGGTCCGGCGCCCCGTGCCCGAGACGGTCGAGGCTGCGGAGACGCACCCGGTCGCGGCCGGGCCCGCACGCCTCGAAGCCCCGACGATGGAACCGGCCGCGCCGTCGCCAGCGGACGCGCGGATCGCACCACCTGCAGTCGACGGTGCCGCCACGACCGCAGGCGGCGCGACGGCCGCGCAGGCCGATGCCGAGAAGGCCGCCGCCGACCTGACCGGCAGCGCCTCGATCCTTCTCGTCGAGGACGAGGAGGCAGTGCGGGCGTTCGCGGCCCGCGCGCTGGCCTCGCGCGGCTACACCGTTCATCAGGCGGCGACGGGCGCCGAAGCGCTCAAGGTCATGGCCGCGGCCTCGGGCGGCATCGACCTCGTGGTCTCCGACGTCGTGATGCCGGAGATGGATGGCCCGACCCTGCTGCGCGAGTTGCGCAAGACGCGGCCGGACCTCAGGATCGTGTTCGTTTCCGGCTATGCCGAAGAGGCGTTCGCCCGCAACCTGCCGGAGAACGAGCACTTCAGCTTCCTGCCGAAGCCCTTCACCCTGAAGCAGCTTGCCACAGCCGTGAAGGCCGCGCTGGCGGACTGAGTCCGGCCAGCCGGCGTCGGGCTCAGCCGGACTTCAGCGGCCGATAACGCCTGATTTGCCGGGGAACGCCGAAAAATGAGTTCGCGGCGATGAGAACATATTGCGAACGAGAACAAAAGAGGTACACTGAACGCAGTTTGAAACCGCCCCTCTGCCGTGAAATAAGGAACGCGCTATGAGCCAAGCGAATCTGCGCCTGATTGAGGGATCGTCGATGGATAAGAGAAAAGCGCTCGATGCGGCGCTGTCGCAGATCGAACGTTCCTTCGGCAAGGGATCGATCATGCGGCTGGGTCAGGGCCAGGCCGTGGAGGTCGAGTCGATTTCCACGGGCTCGCTGGGACTCGATATCGCGCTCGGCATTGGCGGCCTGCCGAAGGGGCGCATCGTCGAGATCTACGGTCCGGAATCGTCCGGCAAGACGACCTTGGCGCTCCATGTGGTGGCGGAGGCGCAGAAGAAGGGTGGCGTGTGCGCGTTCGTGGACGCGGAGCACGCGCTCGATCCGCTCTATGCCCGCAAGCTCGGCGTCGATATCGGCGACCTGCTGATCTCGCAGCCGGATACCGGCGAGCAGGCCCTGGAGATCGCAGACACGCTCGTGCGCTCCGGCGCCGTCGACGTGCTGGTGATCGACTCGGTCGCGGCTCTGACGCCCAAGGCGGAACTCGAAGGCGAGATGGGCGACCAGCTTCCCGGTCTCCAGGCGCGTCTGATGAGCCAGGCCCTGCGCAAGCTCACCGGCTCGATCTCGCGCTCGAAGACCATGGTGATCTTCATCAACCAGATCCGCATGAAGATCGGCGTGATGTTCGGGAGCCCCGAGACCACCACGGGCGGCAATGCGCTCAAGTTCTATGCCTCCGTCCGCCTCGATATCCGCCGCATCGGCGCGATCAAGGAGCGCGACGAGGTCGTGGGCAACCAGACCAAGGTGAAGGTCGTCAAGAACAAGCTCGCCCCGCCGTTCCGCGAGGTCGAGTTCGACATCATGTACGGCGCCGGCGTGTCGAAGACGGGCGAACTGCTCGATCTCGGCGTGAAGGCCGGCATCGTCGAGAAGTCGGGCGCCTGGTTCTCCTACGACAGCCAGCGCCTCGGGCAGGGGCGCGAAAATTCCAAGCAGTTCCTGCGCGACAATCCCCAGGTCGCCAATGCCATCGAGGCGGCGATCCGCCAGAATGCCGGGCTGATAGCCGAGGCCATCGTCGGTCACGGCGCTCCCGAGCCCGAGGACGACGGCCCGCCGGAGGAATGACAGCGCAATCGCTGGGGCGACGGGGCCCTGTGCGACCCGGCTGCTGCGGCGCCGTGCGGCCGAATTGCCGGGCGGCAGCGCCGCCGGCAGGGGTGACAGGCCGGCAGCGGGACGCTACAACCGCCGCGGCTGGTTATCGTTTCCGGTCGCCGGGCCGGGTTCGCGCACGCTTCCTCGAAGCTGCCGGCGTCCTTATCCCGGTGCTCCCGATCACGGACCTGTCCTTGACCTGAATGCGCGCGGCATGCCTGCCGCGCGCTGACTTTTGGAGCGCGGTCCACGACATGAGCGGCAGCGGCGTCAACGAAATCCGATCGACCTTCATCGATTATTTCGCCGGTCACGGCCACGAGCCGGTGCATTCCAGCCCGCTCGTGCCGCGCAACGATCCGACATTGATGTTCACCAATGCCGGCATGGTCCAGTTCAAGAACGTGTTCACCGGGCTCGAGACGCGGGCGACGCCGCGCGCCGTGACCGCGCAGAAGTGCGTGCGTGCCGGCGGCAAGCACAACGATCTCGACAATGTCGGCTACACGGCCCGGCATCACACCTTCTTCGAGATGCTCGGCAATTTCTCGTTCGGCGACTATTTCAAGGAACGGGCGATCGAGCTCGCCTGGAACCTTGTCGTCGGCGAGTTCGGCCTGGCGCGGGACCGGCTGCTCGTCACCGTCTATCACGAGGACGAGGAGGCGGCGTCGCTGTGGCGGCGCATCGCCGGGCTGCCGGACGAGCGCATCATCCGCATCGCCACGAGCGACAATTTCTGGGCGATGGGCGACACCGGGCCGTGCGGTCCGTGTTCCGAGATCTTCTATGACCACGGGCCGGAGGTCGCCGGCGGTCCTCCCGGCTCGCCGGACGAGGACGGCGATCGCTTCATCGAGATCTGGAATCTCGTGTTCATGCAGTTCGAGCAACTGCCCGGAGGCAAGCGCGTGCCGCTGCCGCGGCCGTCGATCGACACGGGCATGGGCCTCGAGCGCGTCGCCGCCGTGCTTCAGGGCGTGCACAACAATTACGACATCGACCTGTTCCGGGCGCTGATCCGGGCGTCTGAAGAAGTGACCGGCGTGCGCGCCGAGGGGCCGAATACCGCCAGCCACCGCATCATCGCCGACCATCTCCGAGCGAGCAGCTTCCTGATCGCCGACGGCGTTCTGCCTTCGAACGAGGGGCGCGGCTACGTGCTCCGGCGGATCATGCGGCGCGGCATGCGTCACGCCCGTCTTCTCGGTGCGCGCGAGCCGCTGATGTACCGCCTCGTGCCGACGCTGGTGCGCGAGATGGGGCAGGCCTATCCGGAACTCGTGCGCGCTGAGGCCTTGATCTCCGAGACGCTGCGCCTCGAGGAGACCCGCTTCCGGCGCACCCTCGATCGCGGTCTGACCCTGCTCGACGAGGCCACGAGCGGCCTGACCCCCGGGGCCTCGCTCGATGGCGAGACGGCGTTCCGGCTTTACGACACCTACGGCTTCCCGCTCGATCTCACGCAGGACGCGCTGAAGGCGCGGGGCGTGGGCGTCGACCTCGCCGGCTTCGATGCCGCGATGGAACGCCAGCGCGCCGAAGCGCGCGCGGCCTGGAGCGGATCGGGCGAGGCGGCGACGGAAACCGTCTGGTTCGTGCTCAAGGAGCGGCTCGGGGCGACCGAGTTCCTCGGCTACGAGACGGAGCAGGCTGAGGGCGTGGTGTCGGCACTGGTGGTCGACGGCCGTGAGGTGGAGACGCTGTCGGCCGGACAGTCCGGCTTCGTCGTCGTCAACCAGACACCGTTCTACGGTGAATCAGGCGGTCAGGTCGGCGATACCGGCATGCTTCGCGCTTCTGGGCTCGTCGCGAAGGTGACGGACACGCAGAAGCGGGCGGGCGGTCTTTTCGTGCATGCCGTCACCGTCGAGGAAGGTGACCTCACCGTCGGCAAGGCAATCGAGCTTGTCGTCGACGGCGCGCGGCGCTCGGCGATCCGCGCCAACCATTCGGCCACCCATCTGCTTCATGCCGCCCTGCGCGGCGTGCTCGGCCATCACGTCGCCCAGAAGGGGTCGCTCGTCGCGCCGGATCGCCTGCGGTTCGACTTCTCTCATCCGATGCCGATCTCGGATCACGATCTCGCGGAGATCGAGGATCTGGCCAACGCGGCCGTGCTGCAGAACGCACCGGTCACGACGCGGCTGATGGCCGTGGACGAGGCGATCGAATCGGGCGCGATGGCCCTGTTCGGCGAGAAGTACGGCGACGAGGTCCGCGTGGTGTCGATGGGCACCGGCGGCACCGGCCGTCCCTATTCGGTCGAGCTGTGCGGCGGCACCCATGTGTCCCGCACCGGCGACATCGGCCTCGTCTCGCTCGTGTCAGAAGGCGCTGTCGCCGCCGGCGTGCGCCGGATCGAGGCGCTGACCGGGGATGCGGCACGTCATCACCTCGCCCAGCAGGATCGCCGGCTCAAGGCGCTCGCCGCGATCCTGAAGGCGCCGGTTGCCGAGGTTGTCGAGCGTGCGTCGGCCGTCGTCGAGGACCGTCGACGGCTCGAGCGCGAACTGACCGATGCTCGCCGGCGGCTCGCCCTCGGCGGCGGCGAAGCAGGTGGCGGCTCCGCGATGCGCGACGTCGCAGGCACGCGGCTCGATGCCCGCGTCGTGACCGGCATTGCGCCGAAGGACCTGAAGAGCCTGGCCGACGAGAGCAAGAAGGCGGTCGAGTCCGGTATCGTCGCCATCGTCGGCGTCTCGGACGACGGCAAGGCCGCCGTCGTGGTGGCGGTGACGGACGATCTGACCGGCCGGTTCGACGCCGTGCAGCTTGTGCGCGCCGGCGCCGCCGCGCTCGGCGGCAAGGGCGGCGGCGGACGCCGTGACATGGCACAGGCCGGCGGTCCCGATGGACAGCAGGCAGCCGC
>JAEZMP010000164.1 GCA_023442215.1 Pseudomonadota bacterium | reverse complement strand
CTCCCGGCGCTGGGGCTCGGCCTTGCCGCGTGGCTGATCGCGGGGGCGGTGAGCGAGCCGTTGTGGCGAGCGGGGCGCGGCGCGCGTTCGGCCGGGGCGGCCGCGCGGCGGCTTGCCGGGCTGCCGTGGTCGGCCTTCGGCACCACGCTCGGCCACCTCGGCCTCGGGCTCAGCGTGCTCGGTATGGTGGCGGCGACCTCGTTCCAGGTCGAGCACATCGCGACGATGAAGCCGGGCGAGACCGTCGACCTCGCGGGCTACGCGCTGACCTATGACGGCGCCAGCGACGAGGAAGGCGCCGGCTTCCGCGCCAGCGTCGCGCATTTCACATTGCGTTCTGCGGGCGTGGTCGTTGCCGAGATGAAGCCGGCGAAGCGCTTCTACATCGTGCGGCAGACCCCGACGACGGAATCGGCGATCGCCACCCGGTGGGGATCGCAGGTCTACGTCACCCTCGGCGATGCCGGCGCGGACGGCAGCTTCGCGGTTCACGCCTTCTACAAGCCGCTGGTGACGCTGATCTGGCTCGGCGCGGTGGTGATGGCGGCGGGCGCGGCCCTGTCGCTCGCCGACCGCCGGCTGCGCGTGGGCGTGCCGCGGCCGGCCCGCGCCGCACTCGCCGCCGGAGCGCGGTCCTGATGCGCCATGCTCTCGCCGCCGTACTTCTTGCCGCTGCGCTCGCGACCGGCACATGCAGCGTCGCGCTCGTGCCGATGCCGGCCCATGCGGTGCAGCCCGACGAGATGCTGGTGGACCCGGCGCTCGAAGCGCGCGCGCGGGCGCTGACCGCGCAGCTGCGCTGCCTCGTCTGCCAGAACGAATCCATCGACGATTCGGAGGCGTCGCTGGCGCGCGACCTCCGGGTGCTCGTCCGCGAGCGGCTCGAGGCCGGCGACAGCGACAGCCAGGTGATCGACTTTCTGGTCGCGCGCTATGGCGAGTTCGTGCTGCTCAAGCCGCGGCTGACGCCGCAGACCGTGCTGCTCTGGGCGACGCCACCCCTCGCTCTCGTCGCGGGCATTCTGCTGGCGTGGCGGGTGCTCCGCCGGCGCGGCGCGCGGGGCGATGTGGCGCCGCTCAGCACCGAGGAACAGGCGGACATCGACCGCCTGCTGGCGAGCGGGGAAGCCGCTTCGCCGATGCCGGACCCGGACCGCGGACGTCCGGCGCGGGACCCGGCCGCTTAGCCTCCCATAGGTGTGCCCCGGAAGCGTTGACCGGCAGACCTGGACAGGCAGACCTGGACCGGCAGATCTGGGCCGACAGGCGTGGCCCTATCGCGGGCGGGACGGCCGGCTTCATTAACAAACTTTCATGTCGCGGACAGGCTGCCGTAAGGCGGCCGGTGTCATGACTCGTCCTCACGGGACCGGGCTGGGCGGCGCGCCCCCGTAGCTGATCAGTTTCATTTGTAAGGAAGCCACGCCGATGCACCTCCACGAGACGCCCATGGCCAAGACGTCCTCGTCCAATTCCGGTGTCATGCGTCGTCGCCGCAGCTCGCTGCTGACGGCCGGCGCGCTTTCTCTCGCCCTCGTCGGCAGCTTCGCCGGCGGTTCGGCGATGCCCGCCTTCGCGGCGGCGGTGAACGTTCCCGCCAATGCCGCGACGCAGATGCCGAGCTTCGCCGACGTCGTCGCGGCGGTGCAGCCGGCGGTGGTCTCCATCCGCGTGAAGGCAGACGCCGGGCCGCAGATGTCGAGCTTCAACGGCGGCCAGGACGACGACCAGGGCAACGGCCCCGGCGGCATTCCGTTCGAGTTCTTCAAACGCTTCGGCCAAGGCCCCGGCGCGGACGGCCAGGGCGCTCCCGGTGCCGGGAAGCGCGCGCCCCACGAGATGGTGATGGGGCAGGGCTCCGGCTTCATCATCTCGTCCGACGGCTATGTCGTGACCAACAACCACGTCGTCGACAAGGCGACCGAGGTGACGGTCACCACCAATGACGGCAAGGACTACAGCGCCAAGGTCATCGGCACCGACGAGAAGACCGACGTCGCGCTTCTGAAGATTTCCGGCGATCACGACTTCCCGTTCGTGAAGTTCGCCGACAGCGATGTGCGCGTCGGCGACTGGGTGATCGCGGTCGGCAATCCGTTCGGCCTCGGCGGAACGGTGACGGCGGGCATCGTCTCGGCGCGCGGCCGCGATATCGGCTCGGGTCCGTATGACGATTTCATCCAGATCGACGCGCCGATCAACAAGGGCAATTCCGGTGGCCCGACCTTCAACCTGAAGGGCGACGTCGTCGGCATGAACACGGCGATCTACTCGCCGACCGGCGGTTCGGTGGGTATCGGCTTCGACATTCCCGCCGAGACGGTCAGCCAGATCGTCTCGACGCTGAAGGAGAAGGGCGTCGTCACCCGCGGCTGGCTGGGCGTGCAGATCCAGCCGATCACGGACGATATCGCCGACAGCCTCGGCCTGAAGTCCGACAAGGGTGCGCTCGTCGCCGAGGCTCAGTCCGACAGCCCGGCGGTCGCCTCCGGCATCAAGTCCGGCGACGCCATCCTGGCGGTCGACGGCAAGCCGGTCGCCTCGCCGCGTGAACTCGCCAGGGTGATCGCCGGCTACGAGCCGGGCACCACGGTGAAGGTCGATGTGTGGCGCGGCGGCAAGTCCGAGGAAGTCGCCGTCAAGCTCGGCAAGCTGCCGACCAAGCAGCAGCAGGCCATGGCCGACGATGCCTCGCCGCAGGACAGCTCGTCCGAGGTCGGCCAGCTCGGCCTGACCGTCGCTCCGGCCTCCGCGGTCGGCAAGGACGAGAAGGGCGTCGCGGTGGTGAAGATCGATCCCGATGGCCCGGCCGCCGACAAGGGCGTGCAGGTCGGCGACGTGATCGTGCCCGCCGGCGGCAAGCCGGTCGGCGATGCCAAGGACGTGGCGGCCAGCATCGAGGCCGCCAAGGCCGACGGCCGCAAGGCGGTGCTGCTGCAACTGAAGCAGGGCAGCCAGCTCCGCTTCGTGGCGCTGCCGATCGCCAAGGCCTGACGGCCGAGGTCCTGACGGTCAAGGCCTGACGGCCAAGGCGGTCCGACGATCCCGGCCCGGGCGCAAGCCGCGGGCCGAAGCGGAAGCCACGATGAACGGGCAGCCGCGAGACAAGGCCCCCTTAGGGTCAGAATCCGGTACTGGTGAGGCTCCCGTCGCCCCCGCCGATCCAGTACCGAAGGGGCGACAGGACGGCGTAAATCGTCCTGTCGCCTCTGGTATTTCCGCCGGTCCCTCCACCGTGGCCCGAAACCGGCCCCCAGGGCGTGGAGTGCGTGAGATGCGTGCGTCGCCATTCTGGTCAGTCGACACGAGATTCAATCCCAATAGCCTTGGATTGAGCGTGCTTTCCCTGCGCGAGGCAGTTTCCGTCGAGCGCGCATGCGGTATGATGGCGCCCATGCGGGTACTCCTCATCGAAGACGACAAGGATTCGGCGGCATTCCTGATGCGCGGCTTGCGTGAAGCCGGGCACGTTGCCGAGCATGCCGCAGACGGCGAGGTCGGCGCCGCCTCCGTCGAGGCCGGCGGCTACGACGTCATCGTCGTCGATCGCATGCTGCCCTTCCGGGATGGCCTTTCGATCATCGAGGACATGCGCCGCCGCGGCGACCAGACCCCCGCGCTGATCCTCTCCGCGCTCGGCCAGGTCGACGACCGCGTGCAGGGCCTGCGGGCGGGCGGCGACGACTATCTCACCAAGCCATTCGCCTTCACCGAGCTGCTGGCGCGCGTCGAGGCGCTCGGGCGCCGCCGCCGTTCCGGCGACAACGAGATGATCTACCGGGTCGGCGAGCTCGAACTCGACCGGCTGTCCCACACCGTGAGCCGCGCCGGGCAGGACATTCCGCTGCAGCCGCGTGAATTCCGCCTGCTCGAATACCTGATGAAGAATGCCGGCCAGGTGGTAACCCGCACCATGCTGCTCGAGAATGTGTGGGATTATCACTTCGATCCGCAGACCAACGTGATCGACGTCCACGTCTCGCGGCTGCGGTCCAAGATCGACAAGGGCTTCGAACGCCAGCTGCTGCACACCGTGCGCGGCGCCGGATACATGCTGCGCGACGGGGTGCGCTGACCGTGTTTCGCGACGGCCTCGGCGGCGGTGGCCGTTTCTTCCGCACCACGGCCTTCAGGCTTGCCGTCATCTATCTCGTGGTGTTCGCCGCGCTCGCGGTCTTCCTGATCGGCT
>JAEZMP010000146.1 GCA_023442215.1 Pseudomonadota bacterium | reverse complement strand
GGCCGATCCCGGCGGCGCGGACGACCGCGCGTTCGACGACGGCTTCGACTTCGACAGCCTGTAGTCCGCGCGCCGCGTGGCTCCCCCACGCACCTGACTTCCCCCAACTGGCCCCCGGATAACTTGGCTCCCGCGCACGTGGCTCCCGAACCGCCTTTGCCACTCACGGGGGCGGCATCCGCAGGGAAACGCACGGCGAGGGTTGCGCCGGAGCGCCCGGCGGACGATATCTGCGGCTTGAGCCTGGTGCCCGCCGGTCGTGCCGACCTTGCCGGGCGTCTTTGAAACCACGGCGACGTCCGGCCGGGTAGACTGACCCGGCGGACGGGTACCGCGCCCCAATCCCATCGAGAGGACCGAGACGGCCATGGACTTCCTGAAGATGATGACGAAGGCGAAGCAGCTTCAGGAGCGCATGGCTTCGCTCCAGGACGAGGTCGCCTCGGTCGAGGTCGAGGGGGCGGCCGGCGGCGGGCTCGTGAAGGTCACGCTCACCGGCAAGGGCGGTCTCAAGAGCATCTCGATCGATCCGTCGCTGATGAAGGCCGACGAGAAGGAAATCCTCGAGGACCTGATCGTCGCGGCCCACACCGAGGCGAAGACCAAGGCGGAGCTTCTGCTCACCGAGCGCACCCAGGCGCTGATGGGCGATATCGGCCTGCCCCCGGGCTTCAAGCTGCCGTTCTGAGCCGGCTCAGCATCTCCTTTCCACGAGCGTTTCCCTCTTGCACGAGCGTTTCATGGCCCCTCGCGCCGTCGCCGGTCCGGAAATCGAGCGGTTGATCCAGCTTCTCGCGAAGCTGCCGGGGCTCGGACCGCGTTCGGCGCGCCGGGCGGCGCTCGCGCTCGTCAAACGCCGCGAGCAGCTGATGGAGCCGCTATCGGCCGCGCTCTCGAAGGCGGTCGAGACCGTGCGCGTCTGCTCGGAATGCGGCAATGTCGACAGCTGCGATCCGTGCACCATCTGCACCGACGTGCGCCGCGATGCCTCCGTGATCGTGGTCGTGGAGGACGTTTCGGACCTCTGGGCGCTGGAACGGGCGGAGGCGGTCAACGCGCGCTACCACGTGCTCGGCGGCACGCTCTCGGCGCTCGACGGCATCGGCCCGGCCGAGCTCAACATCGACAGCCTCGTGCGCCGCGCCTCCGACCCGCTGGTCACGGAGGTCATCATCGCGGTGAACGCCACCGTCGAGGGCCAGACCACCGCGCACTACCTGACCGACCAGCTTCGCGATGCTGGCGTCGCCGTCTCCCGCCTCGCCCATGGCGTGCCTGTCGGCGGCGAACTCGATTATCTCGACGAGGGCACGCTTTCCGCGGCGATCCGCCAGCGCCGGCCGTTCTGACAGCGGGGCGGGAGCGCGATCAGGCGGCGCGGGCCGCGAGCGCCTCCGGCATCGGGCCGCCGGTGGCCCAGTCGATCAGCTCGATCGTGTGAACGATGGGCGTGCCGGTGCCGAGCCCGATCTGCACCATGCAGCCGATATTGCCGGCGGCGATGATGTCGGCCCCGGTGCGGGCGATGTTCTTCACCTTGCGCTCGCGCAGCCGGCCGGAGATTTCCGGCTGGAGCAGGTTGTAGGTGCCGGCCGAACCGCAGCAGATGTGGGATTCCGGCACGTCCTTCACCGTGAACCCCGCCTTGCGCAGCAGGATCTTCGGCAGGTCCGTGATCTTCTGGCCGTGCTGCATCGAGCAGGCCGAGTGGTAGGCCACGACCGGGTTCGTCGCGCGCGGGGCGACGGCGAGGTCGAGCGTCGCCAGATATTCGGTGATGTCCTTCGCCAATGCCGAGACCCGCGCCGCCCTGGCGGCATAGGCCGGATCCTCGCGCAGCATGAAGCCGTAGTCCTTGATCGTGGTGCCGCAGCCGGACGCGGTGATCAGGATGGCGTCGAGCCCGCCGGCCTCGATCTCGGCGGTCCAGGCATCGACATTGCGGCGGGCGAACGCCAGGCCGTCGTGCTCGCGGCCCATGTGATGCACCAGCGCGCCGCAGCAGCCTTCCCCCCGGGGCGTGACGATCTCGATGCCGTGGCGCACCAGCACCCGCCGCGCCGCGGCGTTGATGCCGGGGTTCAGCACCGGCTGTGCGCAGCCCTCCAGGATGGCGACGCGGCCCTTCGCGGCTGTTGCCGGGCGCGCCGGGCCGGGCGGCTGCGGCCGCGGCAGCCGCTTCGGCGCGAGCGCCAGCATGGCCGAAAGCCGCGTGCCGACGGTCGGGACGGCGGCGGCAAGGCTCGAGAGCGGGCGGGCGAGCCGCGCGGCCATAAGCGCGAGGCGGAACCGCCGGGGATAGGGCAGGATTTTCGCCAGCGTCGCCCGCAGCAGGCGGTCGGTGAACGGACGCTCGTAGGTGTTCTCGATATGGGCGCGGGCGTGGTCGACGAGGTGCATGTAATGCACGCCCGAGGGGCAGGTCGTCATGCAGGACAGGCACGAGAGGCAGCGGTCGACATGGCGCACCACCTCCTCGGTCGCCGGCCGGCCGGATTCCAGCATGTCCTTGATGAGATAGATGCGGCCGCGGGGCGAATCGAGTTCGTCGCCGAGCAGGAGATAGGTCGGGCAGGTTGCCGTGCAGAAGCCGCAGTGAACGCAGGCCCTGAGGATGCGCTCGGACGCCGCCGTCTGCGGGTCGGCCAGCTGGTCCGCGGTGAAATTGGTCTGCATCGTTCCGTCTCCGGCGGCGCGGGGTGCCGCCCGCAGCAAAATTCACGGCGATAATTTGCCAGCTTATGAACCGTTATACATCCGGCCGGGATTGAGGATTCCGGCCGGATCGAAGCTCGCCTTCAGCCCGCGTGTGATCGCCATCAGTGGCTCGGACAGCGGTTCGAACACGTCGACAGCCGCCCGCACCGCGTCGGGCGCCCGCATCAGCGTGGCGTGGCCGCCGAGGCCCCGGATGGCGGCGCGGACGATGGCCGCGCCCGCATCGCCATCCGCCGGCACGGCGAGCCAGGCGAGACCGCCGCCCCAGTCGTAGAACCATGTCGCGCCAGCGATCCCGTAGCGGATGGCGGCGAGGGCGGCCGGGGCATGCGTCGCCGGCAGCGACAGCCGCCACACGGCGAGGGCTGCGTCCGCC
>JAEZMP010000107.1 GCA_023442215.1 Pseudomonadota bacterium | reverse complement strand
TCGCCGATCATCCCGACGATCGCACCCACCTGCTCGGCCGCCGATTTCAGCCCGCCCATCCGCGAGTTCGTGCTGTCCGCCTCCGAAACCGCCTGCGCCGTCACCGAGGTCGAATACGACACCTGGTTGCCGATCTCCGCCGAGGACGACGCCAGTTCCTCCACCGCCGCCGCCACCGTCTGCACGTTGGTCGCCGCCTGCTCCGCCGCCGCGGCGACCGCGGCCGCCTGCGCCGTGGTCTCCTCCGCCGTCGCCGTCAGCGTCTGCGCCGCCGCTTCCAGTTCCGCCGCCGCGGACGACACCATCTCCACGATCTCGCCCACCGCGCCCTCGAACCGGTTCGCAAGCTCGTGCATGTCCCGCTTGCGCTGTTCGGCCATCTCCGCCTCAAGCCGCGCCTGCTCCTCCCGCATCCGCTCCGTTTCCGCCAGGTCGTCGCGGAAGATCGCCAGCACGTGCGCCTGCTCGCCCAGTTCGTCCGACCGCTTCTCGTACGGGATCGGCGTCTCGAGATCGCCCTTCGCGATCTTCTCCATCGCCTTCGTGATCAGCGCGATCGGACGGCCGACGCCGAATGCCGCGTAGACCGCGGATCCCAGCAGAACCAGCACAAGACCGCCGATCATCGAGAGCATCAGCGTCTCACCGTTCGAGATCGCGGCCCGGGTCGACTGGGCGGCCTCGGCAGTCCGCTTCTTGACGTCGGCGACGAGCGTGTCCGACAGCGCCAGGGCGGCCGAGGCGGAGGATGCGGCGTCGGTATTGGCGATCTCCGTCTTCGAAACCGTGCGCGCGACCACGAAGTTGACGATGCCGGTGTATTGCTTGAAGAGATCCTCCAGCGGCTTCAGCAGTTCCAGCACCGGGTTGTCGGCGAGATTGCGGTGGATCGACTTGAAATCGTCCCGGGTCGCCATCAGCTTGGCGTCGAGGGTCGACGATGCGGCCGCGTTGCCGGTGGCCACGAGCGTCCAAAGGACGATCGACGTCTCCTGGATGCGGGCGTTGATCCCCGCGAGCACGTTGGCGTAGTTGCCGCCGACCGCCGAGAAATCGGAGCGCGCGAACTGGTACTGGGCGGCCCAGTCCTTGGTGAATTTCTCCAGCTTGGCGGTGGCCTCGACCAGACCCTTCTGCTTGTCGCCGATCGCCGTCGCCGCGCCGACATAACGCGTCGTCTGCGATGCCAGATCTTTCAGCCGTTGGCGATTCTCCTGCGATTCCGCCAGTTGTCCGGCGCGGGTGAGGTCGGCGGAGGTCGCCTTGAGGGATGCCTGCATGCCGGCGACCAACTGGTCGATCTCGCCGGCATTGAAGCTCGTCCGGATGTCGCGTTCGTCCGCCCGCAGCTTCTGGAGATTGCTGGCTGCCCGCATGGAGATCTCGAGGATCTCGGCCTGCGCCGTGTTCTCGTCGACGGCCTGCCCGATCTCCGCGTCGACGTTCAACTGCACCGCAGCAGTTCCGACAGCCAGCAGCAATCCGATCGCCGCACTCAGGCCGAGCTTGGCACCAATATTCAGCCGCATGAAAAATCCGCCCATATACCCGTGAAGCCACGCCCCTGAGTGGCGGCAATATTCTCGGACGGATAGCTTGTCTGAGGATTGTGGGCAGGGCGACGGGTGCTGCAGCGCGACAGTAAATCTGGGGAATACCATCCAGATCATGCCGCATCGCAACGCTATTGGCGGCGCATAGGCCGGGAAGGTTCCCGGCCTGCTGGCGTCAGCTTCAGTGCGCTTCGTCCCAGTTGTGGGCGGCACGCGCGTCGACTTTCAACGGCACTGAAAGTTCGACCGCCGGCTTCGGCGCGGCCTCCATGACCTCGGCCACCAGCTTCGCGGTGGCATCCACCTCGGCCTCGGGCACCTCGAACACCAGTTCGTCGTGGACCTGGAGCAGCATCCGCGCGGAAAGCCCGGCAGCGGCAAGCGCAGGTTCCATGCGGATCATCGCCCGTCGGATGATGTCGGCGGCGGAGCCCTGAATGCGGGCGTTGATGGCGGCGCGCTCCATGAAGGCGCGCATGGAGGGATTGGAGGACGTGATCTCGGGATAGTGCGCCCGCCGCCCGAACAGGGTCTCGACATAGCCGTGGGCGCGCGCGAACGCCTTGGTCTCGTCCATGTAGTCGCGGATGCCCGGGAAGCGCTCGAAATAGCGCCGGATATAGGCGCCGGCTTCCTCCCGCGGAATGCCGAGCTGGTTGGCGAGGCCGAAGGCGGAAATGCCGTAGATGATGCCGAAATTGATCGCCTTGGCCCGCCGCCGCACCGCGGGGTCCATCCCCTCGACCGGCACGCCGAACATCTCGGATGCCGTCAGGGCGTGAATGTCGATGCCCTTCTCGAACGCGGTCTTGAGCTGGGGAATGTCGGCGATCTCCGCCAGCACCCGCAGCTCGATCTGCGAATAGTCGGCCGAAAGCAGCAGGTGGCCCGGCTCGGCGATGAAGGCCGAGCGGATCTTGCGGCCCTCCTCGTTGCGGACCGGGATGTTCTGGATGTTCGGCTCGGACGAGGACAGGCGGCCTGTTGTGGTGGACGCCAGCGAGAACGAGGTGTGGACCCGGCCGGTCTCCGGGTTCACATAGCCCGGCAGCGCGTCGGTATAGGTCGATTTCAGCTTGGCGAGCTGGCGCCATTCGAGAATCTTGGCCGGCAGGGGGTGGCCCTGCGCCGCCAGCTCCTCCAGCACGTCGGCGCCGGTCGCCCACGCGCCGGTCTTGGTCTTCTTGGCGCCTGGCAGACCCATCTTGCCGAACAGGATGTCGCCGAGCTGCTTCGGCGAGGCGACGTTGAACGGCTCGCCGGCAAGCTCGGCGATCTCCGCCTCGGCCCGCGCCATGCCCTGGGCAAACTCGCCCGAAAGCCGCGACAGGATCTGGCGGTCGATCGCAACGCCCCGCCGCTCCATGCGCGCCAGCACCGGAAGCAGCGGACGCTCCAGCCGCTCGTAGACCGTCGCCATGGATTCCGCCGCGAGCCGGGGCTTCAGCACCCGCCACAGCCGCAGCGTCACGTCCGCGTCCTCGGCGGCGTAGGCGGTCGCCTTGTCGAGCGGAACCCGGTCGAATGTCACCGCGTTCTTGCCGGACCCGGCCACCTCCTTGAAAGGGATCGGCGTATGGCCGAGATGGCGCACCGAGAGATCGTCCATGCCGTGGCTGCGGTCGCCCGCGTCCAGCGCGTAGGAGATCAGCATGGTGTCGTCGAACGGCGCGACCTCGATGCCGTAGCGCACCAGCACCAGCCAGTCATATTTCAGGTTCTGGCCGATCTTGAGAACGGTGCGGTCCTCGGCCAGCGTCTTGAGCCGGGCGATCGCCTCGCTAAGCGGGATCTGGCCGGCGACCGGCCCGCCGCCGAACAGCCCCTCGTCGGCGCTGCGGTGGGCGAGCGGAACGTAGCAGGCGCGGCCCGGGGCGGTGGCGAGGCTGAAGCCGACGAGATCGGCCTGCATGGCATCGAGCGCGTTGGTCTCGGTGTCGAGCGCCACCAGCCCGCGCTCCCGCGCCTCGGCGATCCAGCGGTCGAGCGCCTCGATGGTCGTCACGGTCTCGTAGGCATCGCGGTCGAAGGGCGTCGTCGTCGCCTCCGTCGCCCGGACGGCGGCGAGGGATGCCGGCGTTCCGGCGGCGGCCGGCGCGGACACTGCGGGCGCCGCACCGGGGGAGACCGGCACCGGGAGCGCGGCCTCGCCGCTGTCGGCCATGTTTTCGGCCATCCGGCCGGCACCGCCGTCCGCCGCCACGCTCGCGGCCGTCACGGAGGGGCCGTAACGGCCGATGGCGAAGGCCGGATCCGGGT
>JAEZMP010000059.1 GCA_023442215.1 Pseudomonadota bacterium | reverse complement strand
GCCCGGCGCGCCGCCGATCACGGATTTGGGAGCCGGCTTGCGCGCGTCACGGGCCCTCTCCACCTTTGCGTTGAACCGAACGCCTGCCCTTCACCCCGGAGAACCGACCCCGATGATCGACACCAAGAAGCTTCTCGACCAGTTCCTCGGCGCGGGAGGCGCGCAGGCGGGCGGGGTCCAAGGTGGCTTGCAGGGCGGATTGCAGGGCGGGCTGGCGGGTCTCGCCAATTCCGACATCGGCAAGGCGATCCAGGGCAGCCTCGGCGGGCTCGGCGAGAAGGCCGGCGCGGCCGGCCGGTCTCTCGGCGGCGGCAGCCTCGGCGGGCTTGCCGGCGGCGCGCTGGCCGGCGGCCTCGTCTCGGTGCTGCTCGGCTCCAAGAAGGTCCGCAAGATCGGCGGCAAGGTGCTCACCTATGGCGGCCTCGCCGCCGTCGAGGCGATCGCCTACACCGCCTATCGCAACTGGCAGGCCGGCCAGTCCCAGCCGCAGCCCCAGCCGCAGCCCCATCAGCAGTCCCACCCGGCGTCCGCGCCCCCGCCGCCCGGCAGGCGACCTCCGTGCCGGTGCTGCCGCCGCCGGAGACGCCGTTCCATCCCGCCTCCACGCCGGGCGGGGAGCAGGCCCTCGCCCACACGCTGGTGCACGCGATGATCGTGGCCGCCAAGGCCGACGGCCACGTCGACGACACCGAGAAGGCGCGCATCCTCTCGCAGCTCGAGCGGTTCGACATCGATGCCGACGAACGCACCTTCCTCGACGCCGAACTCTCCAAGCCGCTCGACATCGACGGCGTGGTCGCCAGCGCGACGACGCCGGAACTCGCCGCCGAGATCTACGCCGCCTCGCTCCTGGTGCTCGACGGCGATACGGCGGTCGGCGGCGCCTATCTCGCGCTGCTCGCCGCCCGCCTGAAGCTCGATCCGGGCCTCAAGGCGGCGCTGGAGGACGCGGTCGCGGCGGCGACCGCCGCCTGAGCCGCGGCATCCCGCGCGTCAGGCCCGTTCGGTCTCGACGACGACATGATGGCCGGCGCGGATCCGCCCGGCCAGCAGCGGCTTCAGCACGATCGTCACCAGCAGCAGGATCGCGACCCCGAGCATGATGCCGATCACGCGCTCGATCACGGGCCCGATGCTGGTCGGAGGTCCCGAGCCGGTGATCAGGCCCATCAGGAAGGCGATTCCGGCCTGGGTGCCGAAATAGGACGTCTTCGGATCGCCCTGGTGCAGGAACGTGAACAGGAACATGCCCGTGAACAGCGCCAGCGACCACGGGAACAGGTGACCCGGCAGCAGCAGCGCCAGCACGATGCCGGGAACGCCGCCCAGCACGCAGCCGATCAGGCGCTGCAGGGCCTTGGTCTGCATGGTGCCGAGGCTGCGGTCGGTGACGGCGATGGAACTGACGAAGATCTGCATCGCGCTCGGCAGGTCGAGCAGCACGACGAGGCCGATGATCGCCGGCGCCGTGACGGCGCTGATGATGGCGACATGCTCGATTTCCATCGCCTGCACGGATCCCGGCGGCGCCTTGACGGCGTTCTGGGGGCCGGGCGGCCTTGCCGGCGGCGCCAGCAGCAGCACGACGAGCGTGGTGCCGAGGATGCCGACCGTGATCTCCATCCCGCGCGCGACCACGAACGGGGCGAGATCGGCGGGATTGCCCACCGCGCCCAGAATGGCCATCGCGAACGTCAGGCAGGCGACCAGCCACGCATAGGAATGCGGACTGGTGAAGCGCTTGCGCGTTGCGAACCAGAACACCACCGACATCACCAGCGCGACAGCCAGCGGCCCGAACCCGATCAGCCGGCCGCCGACCTCGAAGCCGAGGATGCAGCCGATGATGGTGCCGGCGAAGCGCATCGAGGCCTTGTTCAGCATCGCCTTGCGGTCCTGCCCGGCCTGCCCGATCATCCAGGCCGAGATGCCGGCCCACCACGGGTCCGGCAGGTGCAGCACGAAGGCCGCCATCACCGCGACCCAGACGCCGAGCGCCAGCACCAGCGCGTGATAGCCGGGCGTGTGGCGGAACGGCAGCGGCGGCTGCACGGCGGCGGCCATCGCGGCGTCACGGGCCGCCCCTTCCCCGGCAGGCATCCCGGCGGCCACTTCCCCTGCTGCAACCTGCCCGGCGGCGGCCATCGCCGTCACGCCCCGCCCGCGGCCGGCGCGACACAGCCGGAAAAGCGCCCGCCCCGGCTCACGGCGCGTTCCCCTCGGCGGCCGACGCCGGATCGGACGGCGTGTCCCGGTCGGCCGATTGCGGCCGCACGAACATCAGGATGCTGGCGTCCGCCCCGGTGAACAGGTTCAGCCGCTGCGGCAGGTCGCCGAGATCGACCTCCATCGGGAAGCGCTGCTGCAACCGCACCCAGTTGGTGTCGAGCGACACGTAGGGCATCACGTTCTCGCTCTCCTTCGCCCGGGCAACGCCGCGCGACAGGCTGCGCACCGAGCCGACGTGGATGCGCCACGGGTCCGAGGCCAGCCGGATATAGACCTTCTGCCCCGGCTGGATGCTGTGGACATATTGCTCCTCGACATTGGCGACGACGCGCCAGCCGGTGTCGGTGACGATGGCGAGCAGCGGATCGCCGACCCTGAGGAAGTCGCCGGCACGGGCGAGGAACGGCGCGACCACGCCGGCGGCGGGCGCCACGATGCGGGTCTGCGTCAGGTTGTATCTGGCGAGCGCCAGTTCCGCCTCCGCGACCTTCACCGAGGCCTGCCGCACGGTGACCGTCCGACGCGCGGCCTCGGCCGTGGCCAAGGCCGAGGTCACCGCGGCGTTGGCGGTGTCGAGGTCGCGCTCGGCGTTGTTCAGATCCTGTTCGGAAACGGAGCCGCTGCCGACGATGGCCGCGATGCGCTCCTTGATCAGTTGGGCGTCCGCCTGCTTGGCCTTGGCGCCGACGATGTTCGCGTCCGCCACCGAGACCTGTTCCTCGGCATCGGCCACGTTGGCCTTGGCGTACTCGACATTCGCGACCGCCTTGTCGACGGCGATCTGGAACGGCTGCGGATCGATGATGGCGAGCAGGTCGCCCGCCTTGACCGGCTGGTTGCGGCGGGCCTCGATCGAGACGATGCGGCCTTCGACCTGGGGGGCGACGCCGACCACGTTGGAAAGCACGAACCCGTCCCACGTATAGAGCACGAACGAGGTGACGATGTAGTAGAGCACGAACAGCACGACGGCGCCGGAAATCACCGCCAGGCTGAGATGATCGCGGAGGAAGGCCCGCATACGCGTCGTATCTCCGTTTCGGGACGGCGCGACCCGTGGCCGGATCGGCCGCGGGAGGCTTGCGATGCCGCCGGCGGGCAGAACGGCCCGGGCATCCGACTGTTTTGCAGGAAGGCGCGGGCGCGGGCAAGCGACAGAAGAAGCTGCGGCCGATACGGACGGCCGGCGCGAACCGATGCGGACGCCCGGCGAAAAAGGAACGGCCCGCCGATCGCTCGGCGGGCCGCCCCGGGTGTGTGCG
>JAEZMP010000011.1 GCA_023442215.1 Pseudomonadota bacterium | reverse complement strand
CCGGCTGGTCGCACTACGGCGCCTCCAAGGCCGGCCAGCTCGGCTTCATCCGCACCGCCTGCATCGAGCTTGCGCCGTGGCAGATCACCATCAACGCGGTGATGCCCGGCAACATCTACACCGAGGGGCTCGATGCGCTCGGACCCGGCTATCTCGCGCAGATGGAAGGCTCGGTGCCGCTGAAGCGGCTCGGCACCGTCGAGGATATCGCCAATGGCGCGCTGTTCTTCGCTTCGGAGGAAGCGGCCTACGTCACCGGCCAGTCTCTCGTCATCGACGGCGGGCAGGTTCAGCCGGAATCGCTGATGGCGCTTCAGGAAATGGCGACCGTCGCCTGACACCGGTCGTCGGCGCTCCCGTCCGGCCGGGGCCGGGCGGGACGTGACCGGGATCGCTTGAAGCTCGCCGCGCCCTACTGCGTCAGCCGCGAGACGGCGTCGCGCCACGCCGCAATGCGGCGCGTGCGTGCGCCCGCGTCCATCTCCGGCAGGAAGCGGCGTTCGCGGTGCCATCCGGCGGCGAACTCGGCGGGCTGCGGATAGAAGCCGCTCGCGAGCCCGGCGAGATAGGCGGCGCCGAGCGCCGTCGTCTCCATCAGCACGGGCCGGTCCACCGCCGCGCCCAGCAGATCCGCGAGGCGCTGCATGGTGTAGTCGGAGGCCGACATGCCGCCGTCGACCCTGAGGATGGTGTCGGACGAGCCGTCCCGCCCGGCCCAGTCGGCGTGCATCGCCTCCAGCAGGTCGACGGTCTGGAAGCACACGCTTTCGAGCGCGGCGCGGGCGAGTTCCGCCGGGCCGGTCGCGCGCGTCAGCCCGAACAGCGCCCCGCGCACGTCCGGGTTCCAGTGCGGCGCGCCGAGGCCGACGAACGCCGGCACCAGCATCACGTCCTGGGCCGGATCGGCCTTCGCCGCGATCTCGCTCGCCTCCCGCGCGGAGGTGATGACGCCGAGCCCGTCGCGCAGCCATTGCACGGCGGCGCCGGCCACGAAGATCGAGCCTTCCAGCGCATAGGTGCGCTTGCCGTCGAGCTGGTAGGCGATGGTCGTCAGCAGCCGGTGCCGCGACGTCACCGGCACCGTCCCGGTGTTGAGCAGCGCGAAGCAGCCCGTGCCGTAGGTCGATTTCAGCATGCCCGGCTCGAAGCAGGCCTGCCCGACGACGGCCGCCTGCTGGTCGCCGGCGATACCGCACACCGCGATCTCGCCGCCGAGCAGGTCCCTGTCCGTCTTGCCGAATGCAGCGGCGCTGTCGCGCACGTCCGGCAGCATCGAGCGCGGAATGCCGAACAGCCGCAGCAGATCGTCGTCCCAGGCCCCGGTGTGGATGTCGAACAGCATGGTCCGTGCGGCGTTGGTCGCGTCCGTCGCGTGTACGCGGCCCCCGGTGAGGCGATAGAGCAGGAAGGTATCGATCGTGCCGAAGGCGAGTTCGCCGCGCTCGGCCCGTTCCTGTGCGCCGGGCACGTTGTCGAGCAGCCAGCGCAGCTTCGGTGCCGAGAAATAGGCGTCGAGCCGCAAACCGGTGCGCGCTTGCACCAGCGGGCCGTGGCCTTCCTCCTCCAGCCGCGCGCACAGCGGCGCCGTGCGCCGGTCCTGCCACACGATCGCGCGGTGGATGGCCTCGCCGGTTTCCCGGTCCCACACCAGCGTCGTCTCGCGCTGGTTGGCGATGCCGATGGCGACTATGTCGGCCGCCGTCGCACCGGCATTGGCCATGGCGGCCCTGCAGGTCGCGAGCGTCGTGCGCCAGATGTCCTCGGCCTCCTGCTCCACGAAACCGGAGGCGGGATAGTGCTGCGGCAGTTCCTCCTGGGCCGAAGCCGCGACCGTCAGGTCGTCGCGGAACAGAAGGGCCCGCGAAGAGGTCGTGCCCTGGTCGATGGCGAGAATGAAGCGGCCCATGGTTTCCGTCCGAGGTGCGTCCGCCTGAGGCGTCTCGTTGTTGTTCTTGTCTCTTCGTCGCTCGTGCCCGAAGCGCTCCAGGCCAGCTGGAACCGGCTCCAGGATCGACGATCTCTTCGGCCGCGCACCCTACCAGCAAAAGCCCGTATCCTGTCGAGCGCCCGCAAGTTGCGGGCGGGAGCGGGGGCTGGGCAATCCTTGTCTCGCAGCGGCTGCCGAACGCGGCATGTCTCGCCAGAAGCCTCGCTCCGCCGTCGCTGCCTGCGAGCGCCCGGCCCCGCGCTCCGGGTGGCCGCGGGGCCGGGGTTCCTTCACTTCACGGGCGCGGGCTGGCGCGGGGCCTTGGCCGGTTTGCCGGCGGGTTTGGCGGGCGCGGCCTCGGCGCCCGGTGCGGGAAGATCCGGGGAGATCTTCCAGGCCCGCAGCTCGTAGACCGTGCCGGGGCGTACCGGCTTGCGCGCGGGCTCCGCGAGGCGCCTGCGGAACGAATGGATCGGCGTTGCCCGCGGGTCGATCAGCACCTCCACCACCGACGGGCCGTCATAGGCGAACGCCTCGTCCAGCGCGTCATCGATCTGCGAGGGATGGCGCACCTGAATGCCCTTCAGGCCCATGGCGTTGGCGGCGGCGGCATAGTCCGGCTTGCCGTTGAACGACAGGTCCACCGACTGGCGCAGGTTGGTGAAGAACAGCTCCTGCCACATCTGCAGCCAGCCGAGCGTGCCGTTGTTGAGCACGATATTGACGACCGGCAGCCCCTGCTGGGCAAGGCTCGCTGCCTCGCCGATGGCGTAGGAATGGCCGCCGTCGCCGG
Organism: Pseudomonadota bacterium; assembly: GCA_023442215.1. Classification (GTDB taxonomy): domain Bacteria; phylum Pseudomonadota; class Alphaproteobacteria; order Rhizobiales; family Segnochrobactraceae; genus Pseudoxanthobacter. Next base: position 2,531 of record JAEZMP010000011.1, on the reverse strand, counting down.
AAACCGTGATGACGCGGGCGCCCTTGTCCCGCTGCAGCACGCCGGCGCCGAGCGCGGCCGGAATGGCGTAGCCGAGGCCGCCCTGTCCGCGGGCATAGAGGAAGCGGCGGCCGGGAACCCGCGCCGGAATGTAGGACGCGATCCAGCCGGCCGACCACGAGGCGTCCGAGATCACCACGTCGGCGTCGGTCATCCGCTTCGCCACGCCGGCCATCACCCGCTGCGGCAGGATCGGCTCCTGGTCGCTCGCGATCTCGGCGGCGATGCGGGCGTCGTTCGTGGCCTTCACCGCGTGGACGCGCTCGAGCCAGGCCGCGCGCGGCTTGAGGGCGGCAAGCCGCTCCGCCAGCGCCTCGACCGTCAGGCGGATGTCGCCGCAGAGCGCCACCGTCGGGCGGAAGGTGCGGCCGTGTTCCAGCGGATCGGAATCGATCGTGATGGTGGCCTGGGTGGCCGTCGGCAGCGTCCAGTTCATCGCTGTGTTCTGGCTCGCCTTGGAGCCGAGCCACACCACGAGGTCGGCTTCCTTGGCGAGTTCGATCGCGGCCGCCGATCCGAGCGGATTGAGCACGCCGGCCACGTAGTCGCGGTCCTCCGGCACCGAGCCCTTGCCGGAGAGGCTGGTGACGACGAGCGGGCGGATGCGGTCCGTCAGCGCGGTGACGGCCTCGGCGGCATCCGACCCGTGGACGCCGCCGCCGGCGACGATCATCGGCCGCTCGGCGGCGCGGATCAGGCGGGCGGCCGCGTCGAGTTCTTCGTCCGCCGGGCGGTAGCGCAGCGAGGGAATGCGGATCGCGCGGTCGTCGGTCAGGATGGCGTCGTCGCCGTCCCACTCCGCGTCCATCACGTCGTGGGGAATGATCAGCGCCACCGGCCCCGGCCGCGGCGCGGTCGCGATGCGGAACGCCGCGCGTACGAGGTCGGGCAGGGCCGCGACGCTCGGCACCATGAACGTCGCCTTGGTGATCGGCGCGAGGAACGCCTGCTGGTCCATGCCCTGCGAGGCGACACCCTTGGCGCGCAGCGAGGTCCAGTCCAGCGGCAGTTCGCCGACGAGCGCGATCATCGGGATCGAGGCATTCAGCGCTTCAACCAGCCCGTCCGGCAGCTTCGTGGTGCCGGGGCCGACGGTGACGTCGCAGATGCCCGGCTTGCCGGTCAGCCGCGCATAGGCGTCGGCGGCGTAGGGCGCGCTGCGCTCGTCGCGCACCAGGACGTGCTTGATCTTCGGCGAGCGGTGGGCGATGCCGTCGTGCAGCGCGGTGGTCTGCCCGCCGGGCATCCCGAAGACGTATTCGACGCCGTAGCGCACCAGCATCTCGGCGAGCAGATCTCCAACGTGGGGCATTTCTCGTCTCCAGCCGGCTCCGCCGGCGTTCAGGGGCGTGACAACGGTCACGGGGGCAGGAAAAGGGCGCACGAACGCGCGGTGCCGGGAGGGCGTGGCCTCGCGCGCCCGTGCGCCTCAGGGGCCGCCGCCGTTGCCGGCGGCGGCATTTTCATAGGATCAATTGGCTACGCTGTCGGGCATCACCTTGCCCGCCTTCCAGGCGTCGAGAAGGTCGCCGTAGCGCACCGTCTGCGGCTTCTCGTTCTCGTCGGCGAGCTTACGCTGCGGCGCGAGGTTGCCGTCCTTCTCCGCCTGCTCGTACCAGTACTCGGCCGTCTTCTTCGGCCCGATGCGCGGACCGCACTCGCCCTGGGCGCCGGACCGCTCGATGCGCTCCATCACCTTGTCCTGGGCCTCGGCGAGGCCGTCGAGCGCTTCCTGCACGGTCTTCTCGCCGCTGATCGCCTGCGAGATGTACTGCCACCACAGCTGCGACATCTTCGGATAGTCGGGCACGTTCACGCCGGTGGGCGTCCAGGCGACGCGGGCCGGCGAGCGGTAGAACTCGACGAGGCCGCCGAGGTGCGGCGCGAGGTCGGTCATCGCCTGCGAGCGCACGTCGGAATCGCGGATCGGGGTCAGGCCGACCACGGTCTTCTTCAGCGAGGTGGTCTTTGCGACGACGAACTGCGCGTAGAGCCACGCGGCCTTCTTGCGGTCGTCGGCGACGGACTTCAGCAGCAGCCAGGAACCCATGTCCTGGTAGCCGAGCTTCATGCCGTTCTTCCAGTAGGAGCCGTGCGGCGAGGGCGCGACGCGCCACTTCGGCAGGCCGTCGTCGCCGACGACGGGCAGGCCCTTCTTGGCATAGTCGGAGATGAAGGCCGTGTACCAGAACGCTTCCTGGGCGATGGTGCCCTGGCTCGGGAACGGCGTCGCCTCGTAGAAGGTCATGCCCTGCGCCTCGGGCGGGGCGAACTTCTGCAGCCACTCGATGGACTTGGTCAGGCCGTAGACCGCCGCCGGACCGTTGAGGTCGCCGCCGCGCTCCACCGTCGAGCCGACCGGGTTGCAGCCGATCATGCGGATGCCCCACTCGTCCACCGGCTTGCCGTTCGGCAGGCCCCGGTCGCCGGAACCGGCCATGGAGAACCACGCGTCGGTGTAGCGCCAGCCGAGCGAGGGGTCCTTCTTGCCG
>JAEZMP010000657.1 GCA_023442215.1 Pseudomonadota bacterium | reverse complement strand
TGCCGATGGCGGTGAGGAAGCCCGGCATGACGCCGAGCAGGCGCGATTCGAAGCCGATCTCCTGTGACAGCGACACGAACCGGGCCTGAAACCCGGCCCAGCGGGCATAGAGGTCGCCCTCCGAACCTGTCGCCTTGATGGTCTCGATGGCCGCGAGCCCGCTCATCGCCACCGAGGCCTGACGTGCAGAACTCTGGGCGAGCAGCTGGGTGGAATTGTCGAGCCGCAGCCAGACGATGCGCATCAGCGCGAGATTGACGACGGCGAACCCCACCACGATCCCCGCCAGCGGCAGGCTGTAGGCCAGCATGATCGCCGCGTAGAGCACCAGCGTCAGGATGCCGACGAGGTTGATGGCGAGGTCGCTCGACAGCGTGCGGGCGACGCGGATATTGGCCTGCAGCCGGCTCGACAGGTCGCCGGCGAAGCGCTGGGTGAAATACTCCACCGGCAGGAACAGCATGTGCCAGAGCATGCGGCCGGTCATGATGACGGCGAGCTTGACCTGGAGCCGCAGCAGGTAGCGCTGCTGGAGCCATGTCAGCGCCAGGCTGACCGCCCCGGCGGCGATATAGAGCATCAAGAGCGGCCGCACCCAGCTCGTCTGGCCGTCCACCAGGAACTGGTCGATATAGGTCTTGGTGAGCGCCGGGATGGCGATGCCCGGCAGCACCAGAAGCAGCGTTGCGAGCACGATGTAGGCGAACGCATCGCGGGAGCCATCGAGGCGGCGGCGCAATGCCCCGATCAGTTGCGGCCGCCTTCCGCCGGGACGGAAATCCGGGCCAGGCTTCACCGCGATCGCGACGCCGGTGAAGCTTTCGGAAAAGGCCTGCCGGCTGATGGTGCGCCGGCCGAGGGCGGGGTCGTTCAGGTGGACCTTGTCGCCGGCCACAGCGTCGAGCACGACGAAGTGGTTGAACTCCCAGAACACGATCGCCGGCAGGGCGAGCGCACCGAGCCCCTGCATGTCGAGCTTCATACCCTGGGCTTCCAGGCCGTAGCCGCGGGCCGCCTTGACGACGTTGAGCGCGTTTGAGCCATCGCGCGAGACGCCGCAGGCGACGCGCAATTCCTCCAGCGGCACCCAGCGGCCGAAATGGGCGAGCACCATGGCGAGGCAGGCCGCACCGCACTCGACCGCCTCCATCTGCAGCACGGTCGGGGTGCGCAGCCGGCGGCGGAACGGCAGCAGGCGGCGCAGATCAGCCGGCATGGACGGCATCCCCGCCCGTCGGCGGCGCATCTGCGCCGCGCGCACAGCGCGCGCGATGTCCCTTCACCGCCGCTTCCTCCGGCGCCGCGCCTCCGGCTGCAGACCGCATCGGCCCGGTCCCTGCCGTCATTGATCGAGCCCGGCGAGGCGTCGCAGGGCCGGGATCACGAGCACCGCCGGGGCGTCCTCGCGGATCGCGACGTTGGCAGTGGCGAGCGTGCCGGTCTCGATGGCCTGGGGCGGCCCCTTTCCCGATGTCCAGGCGAAGCCCGAGGGCGTGGAGGGATCGCGCTCGAGGACCACGCCGAACGAGATCGGCGGGGTATCGCCGACCAGCGACTGGGCGAGCGTGGCGTTGCCGAGCTGGAGATTGACCGCGCTCATGCTCTGGGGCTGCGGGCTGACCCAGACCACCTTGGCGCGGATGGTGCCGTAGCGCTCCGGCTGCGCCGTCGAGGGCGCGACATTCGCGGCCATGCCGACGCGGATGTCCTTGCCATGGAGCGGCTCGGCGAAGAACACGCCCTCGAGGTCGGTGCGTTGCGCCTGGATCGCAAGGATCGGCGAGCCCGGCTGCACCGCCGCGTCGATCTGGCCGTCGCGCTCGACGATGACCCCGTCCATGTCGGCGAGGATGCGTCCGCCCTGCTCCAGCCGCAGCTTTGCGTTGGCGAGTTGTTCCTGCGCCTGGAGAATGCGGTCGTCATACCCGCTCATCGCCGTCATGCGCTGGTTTTCGAGGTCGAGCTGCTTGGCCTGCAGCTGCTGCAGCTGCACCTTGGCACCGTCGAGGCTGGCGGAGGCGCTGATCAGGTCGTCGCGGGCGCTTTCGACCTGGATTTCCGTCGCGAGCCCGCGCGACTGCAGGTCGGTCAGCGAATTCAGGATCTGCTGGCGACCGTCGATCTGCTGCTGCGCCCACTTGATCTGGGATTCGAGGCTGGCCTTCTGGGCGGCGAAATCCGAGGTCTGGGTGGCGATGAAGGAGGTCCAGAACGCTGCCTGCCGGGCGCGTTCGTTCTCGATGGACGTCAGCGTGCGCTGGGCGTCCTGCTGCATCTCGGAGGCATCGAGCATCTCGACCTTGGCGAGGAGCTGGCCGGTCTTCACCGTGTCACCGGTCTTGACGAGCACCTGCCGCAGGATGCCGGCGGCCGGCGCAACGACCTCGCGCCGCTCCCCGAAGGCGGGTCCGAGGATGCCGCGGCCTTCGACATAGGTCGCGATGCGGCCGGCGACGCTCCAGTAGACCGCGCAGCCGAGCACGAAGGCGAGCGACAGCAGCAGCACCCAGCCGGTCGGGCCGACCACATGCATCAGCCGGTCGACCTGCTCGGGCGTGCGCAGCCGGTCGAGCGCCTCCTTGCGAAACAGCGACTGGTCTGAACGTGCCGTCTCGCTCATGCGAGCCCCCGCCTCGGCATGCCGTCATCCGTGGATGGCCCGATTCCCCCTCGCGGCCATCCCTCCATAGAACACATTCCGTTCAGATCGAAGCGGCCCGAAGAACAGGACGTTGCCTGAACCGTTGCATCGGGCGGAATCCCTCGCGACTAGACGTGTCGTCCGTTCGAAAGGCGCTCCCCGCAGCCCCCCAGGATGAGAAGATAACCGTCCGCGCAGGCCGCGCAACCGTCCCGGCGGTCGGGACTACCGTCCGACCCCGGTATAGCGGAAGCCGTGGCGCAGCACCTCGTCCGGCGGATAGACGTTGCGCAGGTCGACGAGCACGGGTTCGGCCACCTCGGTCTTCAGCCGCGCGAAATCGAGCGCGCGGAACTGATCCCACTCGGTCACGATCGCCACGACCTCGGCGCCGCGCGCCGCTTCATAGGGGCTGGAGCAGAACGTGACGTCGGAGAGAAGCGGCTTCGCCTGTTCCATGCCTTCCGGGTCATACGCGCGGATGGAGGCGCCGGCGTCCTGCAGCGCCTGGATGATGGAGAGCGAGGGCGCGTCGCGCATGTCGTCGGTGTTCGGCTTGAAGGTGAGCCCGAGGATCGCCACCGTCTTGCCGCGGACGCTGCCGCCGGAGGCCTGGATGATCTTGCGGCCCATCGCGCGCTTGCGGTTCTCGTTGACGGCAACGGTCGTCTCGATCAGGCGGATCGGGCTGCCGTGGTCCTGTGCGGTCTTGACGAGCGCGTTCGTATCTTTCGGGAAGCAGGACCCGCCGTAGCCCGGTCCGGCGTGAAGGAACTTCGCGCCGATGCGGTTGTCCGTGCCGATGCCGCGCGCCACCTGCTGCACGTCCGCGCCGACCTGCTCGCACAGATCCGCGATCTCGTTGATGAAGGTGATCTTCATCGCCAGGAACGCGTTGGCGGCGTACTTGATGAGTTCCGCCGTGCGCCGTGTGGTGAAGAACAGCGGCGCCGCGTTCAGATAGAGCGGCCGGTAGATCTCGCGCATCACCTCGACGGCGCGATCGTCGTCGCTACCGACGACGATCCGGTCCGGACGCTTGAAGTCGGAGATCGCCGCGCCTTCCCGCAGGAATTCCGGATTGGAGACCACCGCCACATCCGCGGTGGGATTGGCCTCCGCCATGATGCGCTCGACCTCGTCGCCGGTGCCGACCGGCACGGTCGATTTCGTCACCACCACGGTGAAGCCGTCGACGGCCTCGGCGATCTCGCGGGCGGCGCCGTAGACATAGGTCAGGTCTGCGTGGCCGTCGCCGCGCCGCGAGGGCGTGCCGACGGCGATGAACACCGCGTCGGCGGCCGCCACCGCCTCCTTCATGTCCGTCGTGAACGACAGCCGGCCATCGCGCACGTTCTTGGCGAGCAGATCCTCGAGCCCTGGCTCGAAGATCGGAACGCGGCCGGTCTTCAGGGCGGCGATCTTGGCCGCGTCCTTGTCGACGCAGACGACCGTGTGGCCGAAATCGGCAAAGCACACGCCGGACACCAGCCCGACATAGCCCGACCCAATCATGACGATACGCATCGCAGCAGACTGCCGTTGGTTCGAGGGTTTCCCGGCCGGAGAGAGAGGCCGGGACCTGTTGGTGGAATGGACGCACCGGAGGATGTGCGATGCGTTCACCCGGGCTGGCACCCGCTTGCCCGGGCCGGGTTACAATGGCGGACGCGCGCTCCGGTTCCGGCCCCGGCGCGATTCAGGCCCGGCTCATGTGCGCTGGGCCGTCTCGCAGCCGGAACATCGCCGCATCCTGAAGGCTCAGACCCCGTCCCAGCCGACGACGCCCTTGATCTCCAGGAACTCGTGGATGCCGAACTTGCCGTATTCGCGGCCGTTGCCGGACTGCTTGTAGCCGCCGAAGGGCGCCGCGCCGTCCCATGCCGAGCGGTTGATGCGCACGACGCCGGTGCGCAGCCGCTTCGACAGCGCGCGCGCCTCCTCAAGATCGCCCTGGATGTAGGAGGCGAGGCCGTAGACGGTGTCATTCGCGATCGCCACCGCCTCGTCCACGGTCTCGTAGCCAAGGATCGACAGCACGGGGCCGAAGATTTCCTCGCGTGCGATGCGCATGTCGTTGGTCACGCGGGCGAACACGGTCGGGCGCACATAATAGCCGCGGTTGAGATCGGCGGGCCGCCCGGGGCCACCGGCCACCAGTTCGGCACCCTCGTCGATTCCGGCCTGGATCAGCGCCTGGATCTTGTCGAACTGGACCTCGCTGACCACGGGGCCGAGATCGGTCTCGGGATCGGCGGGCGCACCGACCTTGAACCTGGCCGCCGTCGCGGCGGCGGCGGAGATGGCGTCGTCCATGCGCTCGGCCGGCACCAGCATCCGCGTCGGCGCATTGCACGACTGCCCGCTGTTCTCGAAGCACCGGACCACGCCATGGGAGACGGCGGCGACGAGGTCCGCGCTGCGCAGCACGATGTTGGGCGACTTGCCGCCGAGTTCCTGGTGCACGCGCTTGACCGTCGGCGCCGCGGTCTGGGCCACGATCACGCCCGCGCGGGTCGAGCCGGTGAACGAGACCATGTCGACGTCGGGATGGCCGGCAAGCACCTGCCCGACCGACGGCCCGTCGCCGTTGATGAGGTTGAACACGCCCCTGGGCACGCCGGCCTCGTGCATCACCTCGGCGAACAGCAGGGCATCGAGCGGCGCGATCTCGGACGGCTTCAGCACCATGGTGCAGCCGGTGGCGATGGCCGGCCCGACCTTGCAGGTGATCTGGTTGATCGGCCAGTTCCACGGCGTGATCATCGCCACCACGCCGACCGGCTCGTGAGCGATCAGCGTCGAGCCCTGCATGTAGGTGAAGTCGAACGCCTCCAGCGCCTTGATGGTCTGGGAGAGATGGGCGATGCCGACGCCGGCCTGCTCGTCCTTGGAGAAGGCGAGCGGCGCCCCCATTTCGCGCGAAATCACCTCGCCGAACTCGTCGACCCGGCGCCGGAAGACGTCGAGGATGCTGCGCAGGAGGTCGAGCCGCTCCTCCTTGGTCGTCATGGAGAAGGTCTGGAACGCCGCCTTGGCCGCGGCGACGGCCTTGTCGACATCGGCAGCGGAGCCCATCGAGATGGTCGCGAACGGCTGCTCGGTCGAGGGATCGATCACGTCGAGGGTCGCCGGCCGGGCGGGAGCGACCCATTCGCCGTCGATGTAGAATTCCAGTGCGTGCCGCATCGCGGGACCTCTCAATCAGTCGGTTCGATCGCGCCGCTCCCGGGCTTCCGGCCGGAGGAGAGTTCGGAAAGACGGCTTACTATAACGAAGCTTTGCATAAGGACGGTGACACCGGAAACACCCGATTCCGGCATCGCCGCCCCTCGCACTCGGTCGGGCCGGATGCCGGACGTCGCGTCCTGCCCCGAGCGGAGAACCAGGACGCGCGAACGGTGATCAGCCCGGCCCGACAGAAACGGCAGGGGGATCGTCGGCGTAGAGGATGCTCTCGGTCTCGGCCTTCGCCCAGATCTGGTCGTCGGTCAGCTCGGTCTCGATGAATTCGATCGGAATGCCGCCATCCTCGACGATCGCGACGCGGAAGCCGGCGATCGGCTCGTAGGGACCGAGCAGGAGCGTCATACCCTCGATGGCACGCGCGAGGTCGGAGACCTTGAAGGCCGGATGGGGCACGGTCCGCAGCAGGGGATGCAGCGGGCTCGTCTCGTCGAAGCGATGCCACTGGGCGCGGATCAGCCGGCAGTCGCTGTCGCTCGTGTACATGCCGAACAGCGCGCTGTGGCGCTCGCCCGGACGCGGCTCTGTCACCGGGATGCCCATGTGGTGGAAGCGATATTCCACGCCGTCCTTCATGAACATCGCCGTCGCCTCCCCGTCGCCGCCCGCACGCATCCATCGGCGCGGGCGGCGGCGTTGTCAATGCGGGCTCACCGCACTGCGGAGCAGAGATACTTGATCTCCAGATATTCCTCGAGGCCGTATTTCGAGCCCTCGCGGCCGATGCCGGACTGCTTGACGCCGCCGAACGGCGCCACCTCGTTGGAGATCAGCCCGGTATTGTGGCCGACCATGCCGTATTCCAGGGCTTCCGCCACCCGCCACGTCCGCCGGGCGTTCTCGGTATAGAAATAGGCGGCGAGGCCGAACTCGGTGTCGTTCGCCATGGCGATGACCTCCTCCTCGGTCTCGAAGCGGAACAGCGGCGCCACCGGCCCGAAGGTCTCCTCGCGCGCCACCACCATGTCGGGGGTCACGCCGGTGATCACCGTCGGCTCGTAGAACGTGCCGCCGAGCGGATGGCGCTTGCCGCCCAGCACGACATGCGCGCCCTTGGAGACGGCATCCTCGACGTGGCGCTCCACCTTGGCGATGGCGTCATCGTCGATCAGCGGGCCGATCAGCACGCCCTTCTCCGTGCCCGCCCCGACCGGCAGCTTCGCGACTTCCTCCGCCAGGCGGCGGGCGAAGGCATCGTAGATTCCGGACTGCACGTAGAGGCGGTTGGCGCAGACGCAGGTCTGGCCGGCATTGCGGTACTTGGAGGCGATGGCGCCGACGACGGCGGCCTCGATGTCGGCATCGTCGAACACGATGAACGGCGCGTTGCCGCCGAGTTCGAGGCTGACGCGCTTGATGGTCGGCGCGCACTGCGCCATCAGGATGCGGCCGACTTCGGTCGAGCCGGTGAAGGAGAGCTTGCGAACCTTGTCGCTCGCCGTCAGCACGCCGCCGATGGTGCGGGCCTCGCCCGTCACGATCTGCAGCACGCCCGCCGGCAGTCCGGCCTCGATGGCGAGTTGGCCGATGGCGAGCGCGGTGAGCGGGGTCTGTTCCGCCGGCTTCACGATCATGACGCAGCCGGCCGCCAGCGCCGGGGCCGCCTTGCGGGTGATCATCGCCGCCGGGAAGTTCCACGGCGTGATCGCGGCGCAGATGCCGACCGGCTGCTTCAGCACGATCAGGCGCTTGTCGGTCTGCGGCGCGGGGATCACGTCGCCGTAGACGCGCTTGGCTTCCTCGGCGAACCACTCGATGAACGAGGCCGCGTAGACGATCTCGCCCTTCGCTTCCGCCAGTGGCTTGCCCTGCTCGGCCGTCATGATCGCGGCGAGGTCGTCGGCATTGGCGATGATCAGCTCGAACCAGCGCTTCAGGATCGCCGACCGCTCGCGCGCGGCGCGCTGCGACCACGGCCCGAACGCCGCCTCGGCCGCTTCGATCGCCTGTTCCACTTCCTGGGCCGAGAAACGGGGCACGGGCCCGACGACGCTGCCATCGGCCGGATTGGTCACCGCGACGGTCTCGCCGCTGCGGGCCTGCCGCCACGCCCCGTCGATCAGCCCGCCGTCGCGCAGCAGCGCCGGATTTGCGAGTTGCACCACCGCATCCTCCTTCAAGATTAGCATTGTTCAATTAGCTGAACTGTGTTCTACTAACTGAACGCTCGGCTTTTTCGGTTCCCCTGTCAAGCGCAGGCGCGGCACGCCCGTGGACGGCTTGCATCCGAAACGGACATAACGATCCGAAGGACGTCACGGCGATGACGCAGATCGAGACGCCGCGCGATGGCGGGCTTTCCGGCGACAGCGTGCCCTCGCAGGCGGCACCGGCCGATTCGGCACCGGCCCTGCGGCGGGCCGTTCGCATCCTCGATCTCGTGACGGCGGCGCCCTCGCCGCCGACCGCGGCGGAAATCGCCCGCGCGCTCGGGCTGCCGCGCAGCACCGCCCACGGCCTGATCGGCGCCATGGTCGATCTCGGCCTCATCGCGCGCACGCCGGAAGCCACGCTTCGTCTCGGGCCGCACCTGATGAACTGGGCCAGCGGCTTCCTCGCGCAGTTCGATCTCGTCGGCGAGTTCCGGCGCCTGTTCGAGGGCCGGCCGGGCTTCGAGGCCTACACGATCACCCTCAGCGTGCGCGAGGGCAGCGAGGTGATCTATCTCGCCTGCTGCAACAGCGCCGCGCCGCTCGGCTTCACCTTCCGCATCGGCATGCGGCTGCCCGCGGCGTTCGCCGCCACCGGCAAGGCGATGCTGTCGACGCTCGCCCCGGGCGAACTCTCCGACCTGTTCGCGGGGCCGTGGCCCGCACCGCTCACGCCGCGCAGCGTCGTATCCCTGGAGGCGCTCGAATCCGAACTCGCGGCGGCCCGGGCGCGCGGCTATTCGGTCGACGACGGCCAGATCCGCGAGGGCATGGTCTGCCTCGGCGCACCGGTCGCGGATTTCTCCGGCAAGGCCATCGCCGGCGTCGCCGTCAGCCTGCTCGAACGCGAGGCGACGCCCGAGCGGCTCGCCGAAATCGGCGCGCAGGTCCGCGCCATGGCGGATGCTCTGTCAGAGCGCCTCGGCGGCCCGGGAAGCCGCGCCTGAGACC